>JAWOAO010000050.1:0-5947 GCA_046498485.1 Marinobacter sp.
GTTTTGTTCTCGGCATTTACAATCGGCTGAAAGGCAAAAGTGAACGAGAAATCCAATCCGTTCCCGCACGCACACTGCTCACAGTGTGATTCATCGAACAGTACTTCAGGTTTATTCACACGAACTCCGGCGGATACAAAAGAGTAGACAACTGTAAGCTTAAAAGAATCAACTGCTCTCCACTATAGCTATCAACCGCAGTGGGGTAAAACATCGTGAATTTATTAACGCGATAGGAGCTGGCATCTGCGGCTCCCGGGGCTACACTGGTTCGGGTGAATGAAGCCCGCACACACATGACACCAAGGAGGTTCGGGAATGGCCCAGACCACCCGCATCGCAGTTACCCCCGGCGACGGCATCGGCCCGGAAGTTGTGGCCGAAGCTGTCCGCTGCCTGGAAACCCTGCGCGCAAAACACGAGCTTGCTCTGGAATGGACCCGATTCCCCTGGCCCTCTCATGCCTGGCATGAAGATCACGGCCAATCCTGGCCCGAAGACGCGCTGGACCAACTGCAACAGTACGATGCCATCCTGCTGGGAGCTTTGGGTGACCCCGGCCCGATCGACGACAGCAGCCGCTACCTGCTTTCAGACAGCGTTTCTCTTGCGCCACTGCTGGACATGCGCAAAGGCTTTGACCAGTGGGTGTGTGAACGGCCCGCGCGCCTGTTACCCGGCGCCCGGCAATACCTGAAAGATGACCGGGCCAAAGACATCGACATGCTGGTGATTCGCGAGAACAGCGAAGGCGAGTACGTTGGCCAGGGCGGACGGCTGCGGCCGGGCAAACCGGACGAAGTAGCTACCCAGCTGGAAGTCTTTACCCGGCGTGCCACCGAACGCATTATCCGGTATGGCTTCGAACAGGCCCGGCGGCGCGCTGGTGTACGCATTCAGGAAGGCCGCACCCGCTCGTTCAGAACGCTTGATGGCCGCAGCTGCGAAAGCCAGGTGTGCGTGATCACCAAACGCAATGCCCTGCGCTATTGGGGCGATATGTACACGGAAGTGTTCGAGGAAATCAGCCAGGAATTTCCAGATGTGGCCACCCATCACGAGCTGGTGGATGCCGCCTGCATGAAGTTCGTGCAATCCCCCTGGGCCTTTGATGTGGTGGTCGCCAGCAACCTTCAGGGTGACATACTGACCGATCTGGCGGCGGTGCTGTCGGGCGGTATGGGCGTTGCGCCCTCGTGTAACCTCAACCCGACCGATACGAACATGCCCTCCATGTTTGAACCCACCCATGGCAGCGCCCCGGATATTGCCGGTCAGGGCATCGCAGACCCGACCGCCATGCTGTTCACCACCGCGCGCATGCTGGACTGGCTGGGCCGGAAAGACCCGACACTGGCCGAAGCTGGCAAAGCGCTGTTCGATGCGGTAGCCGCCGACCTGGCCGAGAATGGTAGCGAACAACGGGCCACCCGGCAGATCGGAGACGCCATTCGTGAACGCTTGCAGCCGTAAACGCGGTTGGTAGAACGGGAAAAGGCCAGATGACATGCAGCATCTGGCCTTTTTGGTGACGTCTGTGATGGGTCAGACCTTGCGCTTACTGGTCCGCCATCACGAATTCCAGCCGTCCTGGCGCTACCCGAATGTCCACCGGTACCAACCCAAACATACGCTGGGTCAAGTTGTTGTCGTCCAGTCGGTACACCGGCATGGTTTCCAACATCTGCGCGACTACCCGCATAACACTGGAGGTGACCGGTGCCAGATCGCCTTTGAAGAACGGCGAGTCAATCGAACTCTCCAACAACTGAAGCCGGCGAATGTAAACCGCCCGTTCCTGACTGTCGTAAACCGGGGCGCCTTCCACCTTCAGCGCAAGGTCCACCGGCAGCTTGGCCATCAGGGCGTTCAGCGCCACCTGACCTCTCAGATCAATGACGGCCACATCTCGACCATCGGGACCCAGTGTAATATTGGCATCGCTCAGGCTAAGGCTCAGCGGAGAGCCGCTTTGCAACTGTTGCCGGTCATAATCTGCGACCGCCTGCTTCAGGTGCCGCTCAATCTCGCCTTCGGAAATGGAATACGGCGACATGCTCGCACAGCCACTGGCCAACACCGCGAGCACCAGCACCGGAAACCAGACCCGGGCCTGTTTGAATATCTTCATTCTTTCTTCCCCTGAAAACCGGCGGTTATCCTGCGGCAGTCTCATGGACGGCGCAATAGCGGCGGATTACGTCTTGGTTAGCCGCTCAGTCATTTTCTGCCCTGGCCTCCACTGTCGGCACCCGTTGCTCATCAAAGTGCACTGTCAACACGATCGGCTGGCAGCACACCTGGCAATCCTCCACGTACTCCTGCTCAGCCACGGATGGGTCGACGCTGATTTCCAGCGTCTCCCAGCAGTAAGGGCATTGGATCGACACATAATCAAGGGCTGACATCGGGGCGCCTCAGAGTTGCTGCTTGGCCATCCATGGGATGATCCGGTCAAAAGCTTCTTCCATCCGCTCACAGGTGGTCGAAAAACTGAACCGGAGCGCGTTGGTGCAATGCTCACCAAAGGCGTCACCCGGCACCACGCACACCCCGGTCTCCTTGAGCATCCTGAGCGCAAGATCTGACCCGTCCACGTGCGGCGGCAAATCAGGGAACGCAAAGAACGCGCCACCCGGTTTATAGCCGGTCAGGTAGGGGGTTTTGTCAATCAGCTCGACAATCTTGTCGCGGCGCTCCCGGTAAATGCCCAGCATGTCACGCACACACTGCTGATCGCCGGTCAGGGCAGCAACACCGGCAAACTGGGAAGGCGTGTTGGCCACCGAGGTGGTGAACATGTGATACCGGCGCAGGGATTTGATTGCGGCCTGGCTGGCGATGACCCAGCCAACACGCAGCCCCGCCATGCTGTAGGTTTTCGAGAAGCTGCTGATGCACATGATGTTGTCCAGATCGGTGGAACAACTCAGGACACTGGCAAAGTCGTCGTCATCAAAAATCAGGTGATCGTAAACTTCATCGGCATACACCTGAATGCCGCGATAGGCACACTCTTCCAGAATAGTCTCCACGGTACTGCGCGGATACACAGCCCCGGTGGGGTTGTTCGGGTTATTCAGGATCAAGGCAAAGGTGCGCGGCCCCATGGCCCGGATCACGTCGTCCGGGTCCAGCTGATGGTTGTTTTCAGCATAGGTGGGCACATACTTCACTTCGCCACAGGTCATGCGGATCAACGGCGCATACAGCAGGAACGAAGGGTCGGTCACGATAAACTGGCGCCCGGGGGCCGAGGTCGCCGAGATGGCCAGGTACATGGCCTCGGTGGCACCACTGGTGACCAGGATGTTGTCTCTGGTCAGCTTGCGGTTGTAACGTTTGCCGTAATAATCCCGCAGCGCCACCAGCAATTCCGGCAGCCCGGCATCCATGGTGTAACCGGTTTGCCCGGCGTTCAGTGCATCGATATAGGCATCGATGATGTGTTTTGGCGTCGGCAAATCCGGCTGCCCGATCGAAAGATGAATCACATCCTTCATGGTAGAAGCCATATTTACCAGGCGACGAATCCCCGAAACAGGAATGGCCTGCATGGCCGGGTTCCAGCTTGCCTTGGTCTTCCGGTACTTCACGTTACGCGGTTTGGTTTCGCCGGTATCCTTGTTCGCGGATTCGGGCATACACACCTCCAGACGACGGGGTAAATAAAGAACTACCCCTGCAGACTAGCCAGTAAAAATCAGCGGTACAAGCACCTGGGACTAAAGAATGTCCAAACCCACCCGGATGCCAATTGCGCAAGGCCAGGTTGACCGCTGCCAACTCGACTACCAGACTGGGGTATTGCACTGAAACGAATCGTTGTTATCCCTGCGGAGGTCAAATGACAGAATCCAGCAAGCCGGTTGTTACCGTTCTCACAGCACCCGGAGAACCAGCGCCTCCTGGCATTGAAGCTATTCAGGCGAGAGCGGAGGTTCGCTTTGCCTGTGACGAACAAACGCTGAGGGACACCCTGCCCGGCACCGATGTGATGATGGTGACGGACTTCCGCACCGACGCCCTGGAGGCCGCCTGGCCTGCCGCAGACCGGTTGAAATGGATACACGCCACCAGTGCCGGCGTCGATGCCCTGATGTTCCCGGCGCTGACCAGGGGCGATGTGGTGGTGACCAACGCCCGGGGTATTTTTGACCGGACCATTGCCGAATATGTGCTGTGCACGATTCTGATGTTCGCCAAGGACTTTCCGCAATCCATCCGGTTGCAGCTGAAGCGTGAGTGGAAGCACCGGGATACCGAGCGGGCTGAAGGCAAGCAGGTGCTGGTGGTGGGTGCCGGCTCCATCGGGCGGCAGATTGGCCGGTTAGTGAAAGCCGCCGGCATGCAACCGCATGGCATTGCCCGAACGCCGCGGCGGGATGATCCGGATTTTGTGGCGGTGCATGGTAATGAGCAGATTTATGATCAGCTGTCCCATGCCGATTATGTGGTGATCGCGGCACCGCTGACGCCACAAACGGAGGGGCTGTTCGACACCAAGGCGTTTGCCGCCATGAAGAACTCCGCCCGGTTGATCAACATTGGCCGGGGCCCGATTGTGAAGACCAGTGATCTGATCCAGGCGCTGGACAACGGCGAGATTGCCGGCGCCGCGCTCGATGTGTTCGAGGAGGAGCCGTTACCCGCGGATCATCCGTTGTGGCAGCGTGACAATGTCATCATGACGGCGCACATGGCCGGCGACTTCATCGGCTGGAAGCGCGCTTTGACGGATCAGTTCCTGGAAAACTTTGACCGCTGGCACAAGGGTGGCGAGCTGTTCAATCTCGTTAACAAGGAGCTTGGCTACGCTGGCAGTTAGGTTATGAAGTCTGCCGCTCTGGTGGATGGGCATCTTCTGCCCTGACTCCGGAGCGGCCTGATTGGAGTTTTGGTCCTGGTCCGGAGCGGCTGACCGGTAGAGCTTTCCAAAACACGCTCCTTCGGCACATCCATGTGACGCTTGGGCTCCGCCATCCCTGGCTCCGCACAGTTTTGGAAAGCTCTACCGGTCACCCGCTCCTACGAGTTTGCCGCCACAAAACCATCACTTCATAACCGGAAGCCAACTCCACAGTCCCATCGAGCAGATTGAGGGAAGCTTTCCAAAACCTTGCGGAGCCATGGATGGCGGAGCAGAGCGTACATGGACGTATTCACAGCGTGTTTTGGAAAGCTGCCCTCAATCTGCTCGCGCCACCCTCGCCCTGCACGAAAACTCGAGGCCTGCACCTAAAAACAAAAACGGGAGCCAAAAGGCTCCCGTTTTTGATACAACCTGCAAAGCAGACCATCAACCCCCGGACAACGACTGCTCCGAAGGGTCGAGCTCCATCTGCTGAATGGCAATCACCGCCTGCGTCCGGTTACGCACCCCGAGCTTGCGGAACACCGCCGTGATGTGGGCCTTGATGGTTGCCTCCGACACATCCAGATCGTAAGCGATCTGCTTGTTCAACAGCCCCTCGGCCAACATACCCAACACCCGGAACTGCTGCGGCGTCAGTGACGCCAGGCGCTCCGAGAAATCCGTGGGCTCGGACTGCATGCGCTCGATCTTGTCCGCGACACCTGCCGGCAACCACACATCGCCTTCCAGAACCGCCTGAATGGCCTCGGTAATGGTCGGCAAAGGCGCAGATTTCGGAATAAAGCCCGAAGCACCGTAGTCAATCGAGCGGCGCATCACCGGCATATCCTCAGAGCCTGACACAACCACTACCGGCAAGCCCGGGTACTGGCCACGCATAAACACCAGTCCCGAGTAGCCGTGGGCACCCGGCATGTTCAGATCCAGCAGGATCAGGTCAGGGTCCGGGTTGGCTTCTACCGCCGCCTGCAGGGCCTTGATGCTGTCAACTTCAACTGTCTTGGCATCCGGCACTGCCTGATTGACCGCCTGTTTCAATGCTGCCCGAAACAGCGGGTGATCATCAGCGAC
>JAWOAO010000275.1:0-3554 GCA_046498485.1 Marinobacter sp.
AACAGGTATTGGTTGATGTGGATTTTCATCGCCGCAATAACCCCCGGCAACTGATGACCCGGATCAGACGGCTTTTTCAGCGTGCCCGGCTGGATCAGATGGAAATCAATATTCTTCGGGGAATATTGACGGCGGTTCAGAAGACTGCCGGTACTCTACCGGGTAATGAGCAGCAAAAACCTGCTGCAGTGGAGATCGCGGATGAAGAGCAGGATAAAGGTCATGTTTGAGCGTTTGCGCGAAGATATCAAAAGCGTATTTCACCGGGATCCGGCCGCACGTAACACCTTTGAGGTGCTCACCAATTATCCGGGTTTGCACGCGCTGCTGTTCCACCGGTTTTCACACTGGTTGTGGAATCTGGGTCTGAAGTGGCTGGCGCGGACACTCTCCACGCTCGCGCGCTGGTTTACCGGAATTGAGATTCATCCGGGTGCAACCATTGGTCGGCGGTTCTTTATTGACCATGGTATGGGGGTGGTGATTGGCGAAACAACGGTGATTGGTGATGACGTGACCCTCTATCAGGGGGTGACACTTGGCGGCACCAGCTGGAACAAAGGCAAGCGCCATCCGACCATCGGCAATGGCGTGGTTGTGGGTGCCGGGGCCAAGATTCTGGGCCCGTTTGAGGTAGGTGAGGGCGCTAAAATCGGCTCCAACTCCGTGGTGACCAAAGCGGTGCCGGCGGGAGCGACCGTGGTTGGCATTCCCGGCCGGGTAATCGTTAAACGCCACAGCGAGGATGACGTTCGGCGCAAGGAAATGGAAGAGCGTATGGGCTTTGATGCTTATGGTGTCACCGAGGAAATGCCGGATCCGGTTGCCCGGGCGATGCGTTCGTTACTGGACCATATGCATGTGGTCGACGAGCGGATTGAAACCATGTGCAAGGCTCTGCGCAAGGTGAACAGTGAATACCAGAATGGTGAATTGCCACCGCTGCATGAAGAAGATTTTGACTGCGTTCGGGATGATGACAGACCTGAGGGGAAAAGCTGAATACTTGACTGTTTTGGTTGGTCAATTCATACTCATCGCTCCGAATCGAGATTCAATCCCATCTTGGGGCTGAGAATATGAAGCTGACCACAAAAGGCCGCTACGCTGTTACGGCAATGCTGGATCTGGCTCTCCACGGGAGTGAGGGGCCGGTGAGCCTTGCGGACATTTCGGCCCGGCAAGAAATTTCTTTATCTTATCTTGAACAACTGTTCTCGCGTCTGCGTCGCCATGAACTTGTGATCAGTGTACGAGGGCCTGGCGGTGGCTACCGTTTAAGCCGATTGGCCGGTGAGGTCTTTGTCGCTGAGGTGGTGGATGCGGTCAATGAATCACTGGATACCACGCGGTGCGCCAATAAAGGCGATTGCCAGAATGGCGAGAAGTGCCTTACTCACCACTTATGGTCAGACCTGAGTGATCAGATTCATCAGTTTCTCAGCCAGATCAGTCTGGGCGATTTGATGCAGAAGCATGAAATTCGCCAGGTCGCCGACAGGCAGGACCGCATTCAGTCCGATGATGGCTCCGATACGATCAATACCCGCCGCCTGATAGATCAGGCCCGGGCCTGATAACCAAGTATTCCTGTGACTATGAAAAAGCCTGTGTATCTGGACTTTGCGGCCACGACGCCCGTTGATCCATCCGTTGCCGTTGAGATGATGAAGTATCTGACCCCTGACGGGGTTTTTGGTAACCCGGCCTCGCGTTCCCATGGTTACGGCTGGCAAGCCGAGGCCGCCGTTGAAAAGGCGCGGCGCCAGGTTGCCGAGCTGATTCACGCAGATCCGAGGGAGATCGTCTGGACGTCTGGTGCTACCGAGTCTGATAACCTGGCGATCAAAGGGGTTGTTGAGCAGCGCTCAAAAGCCCGGGGTCGTAAGCCACATGTAGTGACTTCGATTATCGAGCACAAGGCTGTCGTAGACACCTGCAAGTGGCTTGAGGGTTGTGGTGCGGAAGTTACCTGGCTTCGGCCGGGTTCTGATGGCCGGGTTACCGCTGAAGCCGTCGCTGAGGCACTGCGCGATGATACTGCGCTGGTTAGTCTGATGATGGTTAATAATGAGCTGGGTTGCATCACGGATATTCGTAGCATTGGCACTTTGCTTCGCCAGCGCGGTGTGCTGTTTCATGTTGATGCGGCGCAGGCCGCCGGTAAATTGCCGGTGGACGTTGTCAGTTTGAATGTTGATCTGTTGTCGCTCTCGGCCCATAAAGTGTACGGGCCCAAAGGTGTTGGTGCGCTTTACGTTCGTCGATCGCCGGATGTGACCATTGAGGCACAGATGCATGGCGGCGGCCACGAAAGGGGAATGCGCTCAGGCACTTTGCCCACGCACCAGATTGTTGGCATGGGCAAGGCTTTTGAGTTGGCGGACGAGAGCCTTGATGGCGAGACGGGGCAGCTTGAAATGCTTCGTAAGTTGTTTTTGTCCGGGCTAGAGGCACTTGATGGCGTTCATTTCAATGGTAGCCTGGACCATCGGGTGCCTGGCATTGTTAACCTGTCATTCGAGGGCGTTGACGCTGAAACCCTTATGCTGGGGCTGCGCGATCTGGCGGTGTCTTCAGGCTCCGCCTGCGCCTCGGCTACGATGGAGCCTTCGTTCGTGTTGCGCGGGATCGGCGTGAGCGATGAGCTGGCTCATTGTGCACTCCGGTTTTCGTTCGGACGCTTTACCAGTGTCGAAGAAGTGGAGTTCGCCTGTTCGCAAATCGTTGATGTTGTTAAGCGACTTCGCACCGTACGGTAGGCAGTTGTACCCGGACTGCGTATAATCGCCGGTCTGAAGTTTCCTGAACACAATTGGAGAAATACCATGGCAAACGAGCGCACGCTCTCAATCATCAAGCCCGACGCGGTCGCCAAGAACGTAATCGGTGAGATCGATAGCCGTTTTGAAAAAGCGGATCTGAAAATTGTTGCCTGCAAAATGATGCATCTGACCCAGGAACAAGCCGAAGGCTTCTACGCCGAGCATAAAGAACGTCCGTTCTTCAACGACCTGGTTGCGTTCATGACGTCTGGCCCGGTGGTTGTTCAGGCCCTGGAAGGCGAAGGCGCTATCCTCAAGAACCGTGAGCTGATGGGTGCAACTAACCCGAAAGAAGCTGAAGCTGGTACAATTCGTGCTGACTTTGCATCATCCATTGATGCCAACGCTGTTCACGGTTCTGATTCTGCGGCTTCCGCTGAGCGAGAAATCGCGTACTTTTTTAATGACAACGAGATCTGCCCGCGCGGTTGATTTTGTTGGTTCAGGGGCGGCCCTTGCGGCCCCTGAATTGGTTATTTGATCGAGGTTATTGCATGACTGGCGCTGCCGAAAAAACCAATCTCCTGGGGATGCCCAAAGCCAAGCTTGAGGCTTTTTTTGAAACCCTGGGCGAAAAGCGTTTCCGTGCGCAACAGGTTCTGCAGTGGATCCATCAGTGGGGCGTTGATGACTTCGATCAAATGACCAATATGAGCAAGCCCCTCAGGGAAAAGCTCAAAGAAGCCAGATGTTATGAAAAAGTCTTCTTCTCTTTTGAGCGTGGCGTTG
>JAWOAO010000305.1:0-4775 GCA_046498485.1 Marinobacter sp.
TAACGCCACCGCCCAGGCACACCTCGCCACGATAAAATACCACTGACTGCCCCGGGGTGACGGCGCGTTGGGCGTCGTCGAACACGACTTTCACGCCACCCTCGATCACGGTGACCTGGCAATCCTGATCCGGCTGACGGTAACGGGTTTTCGCTTTGCAGCGAAACTGCCACGCGGGCGCCTCGCCGGCAATCCAGTCGACAGGACCTGACACCAGGCCGCGTGCGAACAGCAAGGGGTGGTGTTTGCCCTGTACCGCAATCAACACGTTCCGGGTCAGGTCTTTTTCGGCAACGTACCAGGGCTCGTCGCCGAATTCAGCCAGGCCACCGATGCCCAGGCCCTGGCGTTGGCCGATGGTGTGGTACATCAGGCCCTGATGCTTGCCGATCACCTTGCCCTCCGGGGTTTCGATGTTGCCGGGCTGGGCCGGCAGGTACTGTTTCAGGAAGTCGGTGAATTTGCGTTCGCCGATGAAACAGATGCCGGTGGAATCTTTCTTGTCATGAGTGATCAGGCCCCGGGCTTCGGCAATGCGGCGCACTTCCGGCTTTTCCAGTTCACCGACCGGAAACAGGGTGCGGGCAATGCGGTCACCGGATACGGCGTGCAGGAAGTAGCTTTGATCCTTGTTCGGGTCCAGCCCTTTGAGGAGCTCGGCTTTGCCGCTGCCGTCGTCAAGCGGGCGCTGGCGGGTGTAGTGGCCGGTCGCGATGTAATCAGCGCCCAATGTGACGGCGTAATCCAGAAATGCCCGGAATTTCACCTCTTTGTTGCACAGAATGTCCGGATTGGGGGTGCGGCCGGCGCTGTACTCAGACAGAAAATGCTCGAACACCCGGTCCCAGTACTCGGCGGCAAAGCTGGCCGTGTGCAGTCTGATGCCGATGGCATCGGCCACCGCCTGGGCATCAGCCAGGTCGGTCATGGCGGTGCAGTACTCGGTGCCGTCGTCCTCATCCCAGTTCTTCATGAACAGGCCTTCTACCTGGTAGCCCCGCTCTTTTAACAGCCAGGCGGCAACCGAGGAGTCTACGCCGCCGGACATACCAACGATGACATGAGTGTTCTGGGGAGCTTTGGTTTCAGGATTCTGGGTCATGGGCCTTCTGGTAACCGGTTAAAAGCGGCGATTTTATCACCTTGTGCTGGTTACGTCTGTCCGTCGATCACGACATCCAGGGGGAATTGCCGCCCGTTTCGGTAATCCTCGATGCATTGCAACACCAGTGGGCTGCGCAATTTGTTGCCGAGATCGCGCACCTCCTCCACGGTTAGCCAGTGCCGGGCGATGATGCCGGTATCCAGCTCTGAGCTGACCTGGCGGATGGCTTTGGCGGCATAGCAGAAACGGTAATAGGTGGCGCCGTTGGCGGGTGCCTTGTAGGTGTAAACGCCCAGAAAATACGCCGGCTCCACTTCCCAGCCGGTTTCCTCCAGGGTTTCACGGCGCACGGCATCGAGAATGGCTTCGTCTTCTTCGATGTGCCCGGCCGGTTGGTTGAACACCACCTTGCCATTGCTGACTTCTTCCACCAGCAGGAACCGGCCCTGATCATCTTCGGCGATAACTGCCACGGTGGCGTGAGGTTTCCAGGTCATGTCCGGTGCGCTCTCCTGTTGGTTTTCAAAGATCTTGAGTTCGGCCGGCCAGGCTTCGCCATGTCCGGTTTCGGGGCGTTTGACAGGTGCACGCTTTCGAGCCGGAATTCGCCTGGTTGAAGGTTCTCCAGGGTCCAGTCGCCGATCCGGTAACGTATGAGCCTCAGGGTAGGGTAGCCAACCGAGGCTGTCATTCGGCGCACCTGACGATTGCGCCCTTCGCTGATGGTGAGTTCCAGCCAGCTGGTGGGTATCGCTTGCCGGTGTCGTACCGGCGGGACCCGTGGCCAGACGGCCGGTTGGCGCATGCGGTGCACTTTCGCGGGTCGGGTAAGGCCGTCTTTCAGGTCAACGCCATTACAGAGTTGTTCGATGGCCGAATCGGCCACTTCGCCCTCAACCTGAACCCAGTAGGTTTTCGGCATCTTGTTTTGGGGCGAGGCAATCCGGTGCTGCAGGGGGCCGTGATCGGTCAGCAGCAGCAAACCTTCGGAGTCATAATCCAGCCGTCCGGCCGGGTAGAAGCCAGGTTTGTTGATCCACTCCGCCAGGGTAGCGCGATGGTTCCGGCAGCGGTCGTCAGTGAACTGGCTCAGAACCTGAAACGGTTTATTGAAGAGTATCAGTGCTGCCATTCACCGGATCCTGTCTGACGCGTTCTCGGAAGAGACAAGCCTAGCGGATTCGGTTCTGTGAAAAAAGCACGACAAGTAGACACCTGCCGACATGGCCGGCAGGAAAGAACACTTTGTCAGGGCCTTTTTTCAGCCGTTAACGGCTTGCGGTGGATACCCGTCTCGGCTTGGTCTTTCTTCTCCGGATGTTTGGACGCGTTGTTGGCCGCCCGTTTCGGAGGACTGTTTCACCGCCGATTCGTCCGGGAAAATGTCGACGGCGTGAACGCCTTTATCTCCGGGTTTCTTCTCGAAGGTGACCGTCTGGCCAGCTTTCAGCGTTTTATAGCCATCCATTTGCACCGAAGAGAAATGGGCAAACAGGTCATCGCTGCAGCCGTCTTCAATTATGAAGCCGTATCCCTTGGCGTTATTGAACCACTTGACTTTGCCTTTTGGCATGATGAACTCCCCTGTTCCTTGTCTGTCACTCTTATTTTTCGAGTCGCTACGTCCGGTCGCGGTTGTTCCGTGCCGGGCCCGATGCATCACGGCGTGCAAAGCTGTCGCCTCTCGTTACATGCCGGTTGCACAGATTTACATAATTTTACAATGCGGGTTTACTGTCGGCCAAACACGAGCTTGAGTCAAGAGTTCCGGGTGGCCGATTGAGTGGTTTAACAAGGTCTGGAAGCGGTATCATGGTCGTATTGATAAATAACGCACGCTAGATTCGGTCTTTCTCTTGAAAACCGGGTGTCGGGCAACCACATTTAGTCAGGAAACCGAATAAACCGGTGAACAGAACCATGCGGACAATTGAGAATTCTCTACTAGTATTCAATCAGGGGGAGGACGAACAGCCCGGGCGCCAGGACGGTGTCAGTGTTGCGCCTGAAAAGCCAGCTCTGCAGCGCCCGGCCCGATATCGGGTTGTGCTCCTGAATGACGATTACACCCCCATGGATTTCGTGGTGGATGTGCTGATGACGTTCTTCGCTATGAACGAAGAAAAGGCGACGCAGGTGATGCTGCTCGTCCATACGCAGGGAAAAGCCGTATGTGGGGTATATACCCGTGACATCGCGGAAACGAAGGCAGCGCAGGTGAATCAGTATTCTGCGGAATGTGAACATCCGCTCTTTTGCGAGATTGAACGTGCGGACTGATAGAAGGCGGGGTGGCCCATGCTGAGCAAAGATCTTGAAATTACGCTGAATACGGCCTTCAAAAATGCCAGGGACAAGCGTCATGAATTCATGACCGTTGAGCATTTGTTATTGGCTCTACTCGACAACGAATCGGCAGTGGGCGTCCTCAAAGCCTGTGGTGCAGACCTGAAACGGCTCGAAGATGAGCTGGTCGAGTTTGTGGATTCCACCACACCCTTGATACCCAGTACCGACAGTGACCGTGAGACCCAGCCAACTCTGGGATTCCAGCGCGTATTACAACGCGCTGTGTTTCACGTGCAATCCTCCGGCAAGAAAGAGGTGACCGGCGCCAATGTGCTGGTGGCTATCTTCAGCGAGCAGGAGAGCCAGGCGGTCTACGTTCTGAAAAAGCAGAGTGTTGCCCGCATTGATGTAGTGAACTTTGTCTCCCACGGCATTTCGCGTGTGCAGGGGGTTGAGGATCAGGACAGTGCTGATCACGCTGCGCATGACGAAGCCGGTGAGGACGGTTCCCCTTCCCGGCCGCTGGAAAGCTACGCGACCAACCTGAACGAGCAGGCTCGGCAGGGCAGGATCGATCCACTGATTGGTCGTGAACACGAAGTGGAGCGGGTGGTTCAGATTCTGGTTCGCCGGCGCAAGAACAACCCGTTGCTGGTGGGTGAAGCTGGCGTGGGTAAAACAGCGATTGCGGAAGGTCTGGCCAAACGCATTGTTGATGGCCAGGTGCCGGACATTATCTCGGACGCCGTGGTGTATTCACTGGATATGGGCGCCTTGCTTGCCGGTACCAAGTATCGGGGCGATTTCGAGAAGCGCCTGAAAGGCCTGCTCAGTGATCTGAAAAAGCAGGATCATGCCATCCTGTTCATTGACGAGATCCACACCATTATCGGTGCTGGCTCGGCCTCTGGTGGGGTTATGGATGCCTCTAACCTGCTCAAGCCGATGCTGGGTTCCGGTGAGTTGCGTTGCATTGGCTCGACCACGTTCCAGGAATTCCGGGGCATCTTCGAGAAAGACAGTGCGCTGGCGCGGCGGTTCCAGAAAATTGATGTCAATGAACCAAGCGTTGAGGACACCTATCAGATCCTGAGGATGACTGGCGACGAGCGATTCGTCGCAGGAGCTCGAATATTCGACAATACCTCTTTCTTCTATGGCGGAAAAGACCATCAACATGGCCTCGCCTGCAATGTCGACACGATCCGCGGCCGGCATGCCAATCAGCATGTTCCCCAGATTATTGGCGCCCTCTATACCTACCGTGAGACTGGCGACGCGGACTACTACCGCATCTCCGAGAACTTCTGGAACCATGCCTGCCACGCCTATAACTACAGCATAGGCGGTGTGGCCGGAGCCCGCGACCCGAACAACTCCG
>JAWOAO010000313.1:0-4326 GCA_046498485.1 Marinobacter sp.
CTTTCGAGGGCAGGTTTGTCGATTTCTGTGGAGCCACCAGCGGTTGCCATCCGGTGGCACATGGCCAGCATCTTTTCAGGGCTGCCCTTGGCATAGATAACGGTCTGATCGCCTACCCGGTTGACGACACCGCTGTAGGCCTTTTCCGACTCATAGGGGATCAGCGCCACTTGCTCCTGCCGGGTTCGCAGGTCGGTGATGGACATGCCCAGCTTCTTGGCCATGACCAGGAAGGCGATGTCCACGATATCACCCTGGGAAACCCACTCGCCGCCGCTATAGTCCAGGTGGCTTTCATTGGCGAGGACGCCTGCGATACAGAGCTCCCTGAGTGTATCCGGGCCCGCATCCACCTGGGCTCCGGCATGGTCTGTAATTTCCCCACCCGGGGCTACGCCTTCGCCAGCAACATCGAACTGGCGTCCATCAGGCAGCTTCACCTTGCGAATAGTGAGTTCGTTGACGGTCAGGGTACCGGTCTTGTCGGAACAGATGAGGGTGCAGGAGCCCAGGGCCTCCACAGCCACTAGCTTGCGGATGATCACATTGCGCTTTGCCATCCGGGTCATGCCGATGGCGAGGGCAACAGTAAGTGCCGCAGGAAGACCCTCGGGAATCACCGAAACCGCCAGGCCGATGCTCATGAGAACCATGTCTTCAACTGAATAACCGCCATCCAGGATCATCAGACCTGCCAGGGCGGCAATGGCCACAAGAATGCCGAAGGCAACCTGGTAGGTGAACTTGCGGATCCGGATCATCAGGGGCGGTTCGGCAGAGGTTTTGCCGGTGACGCCCTGGGCAATCTTGCCAAGCTGGGTAGCCGAGGCGGTCGCGATCACCCGGCCACGGCCGCGGCCATGGGTGATGATGCTGCCGGCGAAGCACTGGTCAACGCGCTCGGTGAGCGGCGTGCTGTCGTCGCTTGCGGCACCGGCATCCTTGGCAACCGCCAGGGATTCCCCGGTCAGCATGGACTCATCCACCGCCAGGCTGCTGGCGCTGAGCAGTTGAATATCAGCCGGCACCTTGTCGCCTGATGAAAGCAGAACAACATCACCGGGAACGATCTCTTCGACGTCGACGGTGACAATCTGGCCATCCCGAAGTACATGGGCTGTCCCTTTCATCATTTGCTTCAACGCGGCGGCCGCCTTCTGGGCCGAAAACTCCTGGACCGTGCCGATAACCGCATTGATCAGCAGGACGATCAGGATGAAAATCCCGCTGGGGTTCTGGCCGAGTGCAAATGAAACCGCGGAAGCGATCAGCAGGATGTAAATGAAAGGGCTGAGGAATTGCCGCGCAAACAGCTGCACCACACCGGGCATGGGCGGGGCCGGTAGCCGGTTGTAACCAAATTGCGCCAGGCGGGCACTGGCTTCCTGGCGGGATAGCCCGTTGTCAGCGGGATCCGGTGTGATGGGTGGCTCTGGGGCTGCGCTGCTCATAGGGGAAACCGGGACAGATTTATTGTTTGGCTTACGGGTAACGGCAACCACATTTGCTAGTATGGCTCACTTTTCATCCTGACAAGGATTAAGCGCTGAAAAATGAATGCTCCTTTTAAGCTGCGGCCTTACCAGCAGGAAGCCGTCGATGCCACGTTGAGGCATTTTCGCAAATCTGATGAATCTGCCGTTATCGTGCTGCCAACCGGTGCCGGTAAAAGCCTGGTCATTGCCGAGTTGGCGCGCCTTGCCCGACGCAAGATTCTGGTGCTGACCCACGTCAAAGAGCTGGTGGAGCAGAATCACGCCAAGTACCAAAGCTACGGGTTAACCGGCGGCGTCTTCGCCGCCGGGCTAAAGCGCAGGGAAAACCGGCATCAGGTGACCTTCGCCAGTGTGCAGTCGGTAGCGGCGAATCTGGATCAGTTCCGGGATGAATACTCGTTGATCATCATCGATGAATGCCATCGGGTCAGCGGTGAGGAAACCAGTCAGTATCAACGGATCATCGAGCTGCTGCGGCAACAGAATGACGCCCTGAAAGTGCTCGGACTTACCGCCACGCCTTATCGTCTGGCCATGGGCTGGATCTACCGCTATCACTACCGGGGTTTTGTGCGCGGCTCTGGTGAAGAGCCGGACAAGCCCTTTGTGCACTGCATTTATGAACTGCCGTTGAGCTACATGATCAACCGCGGCTATCTTACCCGGCCGGAGCTGGTGAACGCGGCGGTGGCGCAATACGATTTCTCCGCACTGGCTCAGGATCGCTTTGGCGAATATGCGGAGAAGGACGTCAACCAGCTGCTCGGCAAACACAAGCGGGTGACTCGCGCCATCATCGAACAGGTGATGGAACTGGCTGCTGAGCGCAAAGGGGTGATGATCTTTGCGGCCACGGTGGAGCATGCGCGGGAGATCACCGGCTATCTGCCGGAGCACGCAACCGCCCTGGTGACCGGCGCGACCGATCTGAAGGATCGGGACTTGCTGATCCAGCGCTTCAAGCAGCGGCAGTTAAAGTATCTGGTGAATGTGGCTGTGCTCACCACCGGCTTTGATGCGCCCCATGTCGACTTTATCGCCATTCTTCGCCCGACCCAGTCGGTCAGCCTGTATCAGCAGATTGTGGGCCGCGGTCTGCGTCTGGACGAAGGCAAACAGGACTGCCTGGTGATTGATTACGCGGGCAACACGGTGAATCTGCATCATCCGGAGGTCGGGGAGCCGAAACCCAACCCCGACAGCGAGCCGGTGCAAGTGTTCTGCCCAAGTTATGGTTTTGCCAATATCTTCTGGGGCAAAACCGACAGTGACGGCCAGGTGATTGAGCACTACGGCCGCCGTTGTCACGGGCTGCTGGAGCCTGCGCAAGCGGATGAACCGGCCGGGCGGAGCGGGCGCCCGCAACAGTGCGATTACCGTTTTCGGTTCAAGGAATGCCCACACTGCGGTGGCGAGAATGATATTGCGGCCCGTAACTGTCAGCAGTGCCACAAAGCCATCATCGACCCGGATGATCAGCTCAGGGATGCGCTGAGGCTGAAAGATGCCATGGTGATCCGCTGCGCCGGGATCACGTTAAGTGTTGGTGGCAGCATACTGAGGATCACCTATCACGGTGAAGACGGCGAGGAACTCAGCGAGTCGTTTGATTTCAGCAAGCCAGCACCGCGGCACGTCTTCAATAAACTGTTCGGGCGTCGTTTTGCCAATAGCCAGGCCCCGAAAGCGTTCAGCAGGGCGGAGGAGGTGCTGGAGATGCAAGCCTTGTTGCCGGCACCGGATTTTGTCATTGCCCGCAAGCAAAAGCACTACTGGCAGGTGCAGGAACGGATTTTTGATTATCAGGGCAGCTATCGCAAGGCGTAGATTCTCCGGAAGTCTAAAAAATGGGTTCGCCTGTTGCCTTGACCGCATAAAACAGGCAATCACTCTTCGCAATAACCGGGTTGGTGGTAATCATAAAGGTCCTGATGGCCTGGGCAGGGTAAATCTGCCCATCCCTGACCTGAAGTACCTGCTCCATGTTCTCCTTTCGGTTGTGGCTGATCGCTGTGAGTATGCCCAGGCCTTTTTTTCCAACCCATCCCAAGGGTTCATCCGGGAAAACGATTCCGAAATTACGATGTTCGATGTCGGGTGGAAACGTCAGGTCAGCCTGCCCGCTGGGCTCAAGGCGGTACTCTATGGTCGCTTCAGGAGCCAGCTCTACCCGAATCGGGTTGCGCAGTACGGCGACGTCCCACTCCGCTTGTTCCAGTGCCAACACGTCGGGTCTTGAGGTGTACCGAACGAGTCCCTCGTACGCCAGTTGATGAGCCTGATCATCCTGGGCTCCACCACACTCGATGGTGACCGTGGGCGCTTCCTGCTCAGAGTATTCCATCAGCGCACCCAGGCGAAGGTCGGTCATGATGAGGCGGTCGGTGTAGAGCGAGGTCAGCGCCTGATGTTCGGCGTCATTGGTGATGGTTACAGCGAAGGCCGGGCCTGTGCCCGAGGTGTTGTGCACGTCCAGCAGGCATTCAGGTTGCGCCTTATGAAGCTCTGCCAGCATGGCTTGTGCGATGGCCCCTTCTTCGCCTTCGAAAGGGTCCTTGAAACACCGGTTGAGGTCGAGCCCTTCGGGTAGCTGGCGAAATGAGAACCTGGGTGGCAGCTTCGCCGGATAGACCCCGCCAAGCAGAAACAGCATGTTGACTGCGGGCGTGTGCTGCTCGAGCAGCCAGCGGTGCAGTGCAAACAGACCCGACGGCTCATTGCCGTGCAGAAGCGTTGCCATGGCTCGGGTACGGGAGCGGTCGCGACCGGTGACATGCACCACTGTCGGCTTGTGCAGTCGGTCCAGCCACTCAAGGGGGGAGCGGCCCAG
>JAWOAO010000317.1:0-4478 GCA_046498485.1 Marinobacter sp.
TATATAGTAACGTCATATATGAAGCTTTTCTTAATAGTTTGACCGGAAAATGAACGTTTAACAGCTTGCACACCCGAATCAACAATCACTCCCGATTGGCAGGGCCAATCGCCTGTGATTGATGGTTAAGGCAAACGGTACTGCCCGATCAATTTATCCACGCGTGCTGTGCTCTGTTCCAGCTCACCGGACATTTCCTGTACCCGATCAGCTTGCCCGGCCACCTGAGAGTTTCGCGTCGCGACAGCATGGATGTTCTCGTTGATCTGCAGTGACGTCGCCGCCTGTTGCTCACAGGCCGAGGCAATCTGATTGTTCATACTGCTGACCGAATCAATGGCCTGCTCAATGCGGCTGATGGCCTCGGCCGCATTCTGAATAGCACGATTGGATTCGCTCGAGCGGGTCTGGCCAATTTCCATGGCTGCGGTGGTCGCTTCCGAAAGATTTTTCAACTCATCCACGGTGCTGCGGATTTCGTCGGTGAACTCCTGGGTCCGGCGTGACAGTGATCGCACCTCATCGGCCACCACAGCAAAGCCACGGCCATGCTCACCGGCGCGGGCCGCCTCAATGGCCGCATTCAGGGCCAACAGATTGGTCTGGTCCGAGATGTCATGAATCGAGCCAGTAACCCGGGCGATGGACTCGACCTTCTCCGCCAGTTGCACCACCATTTTGGTGCTTTCTTCCAGCGCCCTGTTGGTGGCCTCGGTCATTTTGCGGGCATCGGCCATGGCCTTGCTGCCGTCGTTGGCTGACCGGGACGCATCGGTGGCGGCTTCGGAAGCGAGTTGAGCGTTGTGAGCCACTTCCTGCACACTGGCAGACATCTGGTTGGTCGCGGTAGCCACCTGATCTGCCTGTTGTTGTTGCTCTCCCACGTAATGGCGGGTGCTGTTGCTGGCATCGGCCAACTGCACTGCATTGCTGCGCAGCTCCCCGGAGAACTCTCTCAGCTGCAGAATCAGCGCGCAGGATTGCTCCATCATCTGATTGAAGGACAAAGCACTGACACTATTGTCTTCCGTTGGCAGGCGGCCTCGCAGGTCTTTCTCGCCGTCATACCCCCGCACAATGCCGATCATCCGATGAGATTGCCGGCGCTCTGCGCCCATCTGGAGGGCGAAAAACACCAGTATGCTGGCCTCGAACACCACAAAGGCCGCATGCAGGAAAGCGACCCCCCAACTGCAGCCATAGTTGAAAATCATCAGTGGCATGCCACCAATCTGGCTTTCAGCCAGCTGCAAACCCGTTAGCAACAGATGATGCAAGGCAATCACACCGGCCGCGACGATCACCGGCAACCAGTCCCGGTAGATGATCACCAGGGCCAGCGCTGAAAAGATATGGAAGTGCATTTCGATCCGGCCCATCTGGGCCTGAATCATGACCGCCGAAAACAGCATCAGGCAGGCGGCAAACAACACCGAACAGGCCCGGGTGCCGCGCAGCATGACGTAACCCGCCAGCGCCAGCGCGCCCACCAGCAACGACGCCACAATGGCGAAGCTATAGGTACCATAACCCCAGGGCACCAGGAGCCCGACCACAGGCACATGAGCCAGGAGTATGATCAACATCTGCCGGTCTATGACCAGTGTCTGTTGCGTCGCAAAATCATCATTCTTAAAGGATGCAGTCAACGCAAGCCTCCTTGTATGCCGGCCATAAGCCGTTCAATGTCATTCTGCACCCGATCCAGATCCAGTTCGGGTGAGCTGTAAAGCAGGTGCCGCCGATTGTCTGGCGTTACTGCGTAAATACGTGCGCTGTGGTTAAAATGGTAACGCTCTTCATCGCCGGTTCTGGCGGCAAACTCCG
Organism: Marinobacter sp.; assembly: GCA_046498485.1. Lineage (GTDB taxonomy): Bacteria > Pseudomonadota > Gammaproteobacteria > Pseudomonadales > Oleiphilaceae > Marinobacter. The sequence continues at coordinate 1,828 of JAWOAO010000317.1, forward strand.
AAAACCCCATCGCCAGGCGCTGAGCCGCAGCCTGATTGCTCGGCCGCACCGCGCGAAAGTTGTCACCCATGGTCGCCATGATGCGATCCAGTTCTTGCTGACTGTCCCGATCCGGATCCAGGGTGACAAACACGAAAGCCACCGGCTGTTGCTCCAGGCGCCGATGCAATTCCTGCAGGTTCATCAGCTGCAGCGGACACACGGTGCCGCAGTGCTGATAGCCGAAAAACACCAGGCGCAACTGCTCCGCGCCTGCCTCATAACCGGGCAACTCCGGTACCGGAAGATCGGTTTTAAAACCGTAAAAATCATTGTCCCGGGTGACGTGGCCCAGCAGCGGTAGCGACACCAGCAACCCCAAGGCCAGGATGAACAGCAGGGTCCGGCTGGTTGTTTTATGCATCCCATAAAATCTCTATCAACTTTGCTACCAGGTTAACGGCTAAAAGCAGGGGTTCTTTATAGGCTTGTGCTGAAATTTTTGTCTGGCCACGCCGGTACGCTCGGCGCGCCGGATCTGTGAACGGATCTGATGCGGGCCAAAGCCAGTTCTGTCATCATTAGCCGCTGTTTTCTGACGGATCAGGACCTACCGTGAAGCACGACTGTCATTACCATCCGGGTGACCCCGCCAAGTGGCACTGTGGCGAATGCCAGCTACATTACTGCAACCGCTGCATGCCCGATGCCGACACCCGCCAGCGCCGGGCGTTGTGCCCCCGTTGCAGCAAGGCCATGCGCTACCTTGGCGCCGCCACCGTGGTGGTGCCCTTCTGGCAGCGTATTGGCGCCTTCTTCCGGTACCCTTTCCATACCGACCCGCTGATGGTCATTGCCATCTGCACGCTGGTGCCGGTGGTGGCGCCAGCCAATATTGTCGGGCTTATTATCTGGCTGGTGCTGGCTCTGGCGCTGTTCAAATACACCTACGCCGTGATCAAGCACACGGCAGAGGGCCACCTGAAACCGCCCCCGGTGTCCGTTGCCTTTACCGGCAGCGGTTTTGATATCGTCATTCTGCAACTGCTGGTGTTCGTGCTGATGGGCGCGCTGGTGGCCGCGGCGGCGATGCTTGGCGGCCCGATCCTGATGCTGCTGGCGCTGGCCTTTGTGATACTCGCGCTGCCCGCCAGCATCATGGTGCTGGCCATGGAACGCTCGGTGGCCGCGGCGGTGAATCCAATGAATCTGGCGGTGCTGATTGCCCGCATCGGCTCGCCCTATTTCCTGCTCTACGGTTATCTGATTTTACTGACACTGGCGTCCGGCGCAGCCCAGGATTTTGCCGTCAATCACTTCCCGCTCTGGGTTGCCCAGCCGCTGGCCGGTTTCCTGAACAGTACCTTCACGCTGATTCTGTTCCACATGCTGGGTTATCTGCTGTTCCAGTATCAGGAAGAACTGGGCTTTGCCTCCGATCTCCAGGATGCTGACACCGAGACCGACAATCTGCACCGGGATCGCAGCACCCGCTTTGATGCCGACCTCGACATGAATCTGAAAGATGGCAACTACGACCGGGTGCAGAGCATGTTGATCGAGGCGCTGAAGCGGGACCGGGACGACCCGAAGCGGATCGGTCAGCTTTATCACATTCTGACTGCACGCCAGGCCACCACTGAACTGTATCGTTACCATCCGCGCCTGATGGCCTGGCTGGCCCGGCGCCACGATGGCGATGGCCTGAACCAACTGATTCAGACCCTGCAAGCGGCGGAGCCCGGCTTTCGGGTGGACGATCCGGAACTGACGGTGCAATGCGCCGGCACGCTTTATCATCGTGGGCATTACAAACCAGCACTGCGGTTATTGCAGGACTTCCACAAACGCTTCCCGGACAGCGATCAGCTGGCACCGGCCTATCTGATTGCCGCCCAGGCACTGGCAAACGGCTTGCAGCAGTGGGAGAAAGCCAGCGCGTTTCTTACGTTTATCAAGCAACGCTGCACCGGCCACCCGATTCATGGCCAGGTTGATACCTGGCTGGAGCAGGCCCGCAATCAGCAGCCACTGAAAGGCCCGAAAGCCAGCTTTGAGGTGCCTGAGTAACGGCAACCGTGAGGCGCCATCCCGGACGCCGCTTAGCCCATCAATGCTGGCCCTGCAACAGCTGCCGGTAATGCCGGGCTTTGGGCTCCATCTGCAGCTTCTCAAACTCGGCCAGCAGCAATCGGCAGGCCTCGCTGACCAGATCCGGATCACCTTGCGCGCGCATACGCTCGAAGGCTTTCTCGGCGGCTTTGAGATCGTGATGTTTCAGGCTGATAAACAGCACCCGGTTGTGATCTTCCACCGCCAGCGGGTGATGGGCCTCACCCTTGCTCAGATATTCCTGCCACACCGACACCATCTGCTCCGGCTGCCGGCGCGCCATGGCGTCGGCCATCAGTTGGCGTGCGCGCTCCCGGTATTCCGGCAGGTCCGGCCGCAGTTTGGCCAGCTGATAGAGATGCTCCAGCAGAATCGTGCGGTCCGGATAATGCTCGCGCAGCGCCTCGAACTGCCGGCGGGCCAGATCGAATTCCATCCGGCCAAGACTGGCCATGGCTTGCGCGTAGCCACTGGTAAAGCGGGCATCCTGCTGGTCTGCCTCGGGCTCGAAAAACTCGTCTTTGACCTGCAGCCAGCTCTTGCCCAGCAGCCAGACCAGG
>JAWOAO010000326.1:0-5810 GCA_046498485.1 Marinobacter sp.
ACCCACCGGTCAACCGCCTGCATGCGGTCGTAACGCTCCGCCATGCGTACGAAATCCTGACCGGTAACCAGCTGGCCGCTGTCATCGTACATGCTGATCAGAATTTCATACTGGGCGGCCATCCGGGCCTCCGCATGCAGCGGAATGATCTTCTGGCAACGCAGCAACATACGCTCTTCATCGGGATCCGACAGACTGGCCACCCGGGCCGCAATCTGGTCCTGACGGGCCTGATCGTCGACATCCAATGCGTACTCAGACACTTTCCCGGGCCCTTTCCTGCGAGCCGCCGACAACGCCTGCTCCGAACTTCTCAGCCAGCGCTCTGCGCTCACCAGGGCGGGCAACTCCGGTACCCGCCCGACGTTGGCCGATAACTGATACCGCCGCCCGCCAAAGGCAAACTCTGCCGACTCAATGGCAGCAATCACCTCACCGGCCACGTCGCCGGCCTGCTCTGCCGCCACCAGCATGGCAAACTCGGTACCACCCAGCCGAGCCACCGGCATGCCATCGCCGACGTGCCCACACACCAGCGCCGCCACCTGTTTGAGGGCTTCGTCACCGGCCTGAGAGCCAGCAGTGTCGTTGAGCAGCCGGAAGCCTCGCAGGTCAAGGTGCAACAGGGCCCGACTGTCCTCTCGACGAGCCAGTTGCTGCTCCAGCATCCGCTCGAATTCCCGGCGATTGAGCAATCGGGTCAGCTCATCATGGGTGGACGCCCAGGACAACTGGTCGTAGACATTGCGTACCATTCGGTCGATGCTTTCGTCCACCAGCGGTCGCTCATACTGGCTGTCTGGCACGATGATGCCTTTGCGCATCTGCCGGGCCAGAGCCTCCAGGTCCAGCTCCACCACCCGCATGCCCTGGTGGTTCACAAACACAAAACGGCTGAAGCCGCGGGCCACCCAGACCAGGCGAATGAACTGAGGATCGTCGGGGCGGGTCTGGTCACGTAGCCAGTCGCCGGTGCGCAGCTGCTGGGCACGATTCATCCAGCGCTGCAGGCTGCGCTGCTCCCGCTCGCTGAGGGTTTGCTGGTCCGCCTGTGCCGGTTTGGTCGCGGGCATTTCAACCAGCTCCGAGCTTTTGTCGGGCCGGCGAACCAGAAACTGCTTCAGCTCATCCCGGATCTGGGACGAGGGCATATGGTTGCTGGAAATCGACGCCAGACCATCCTGAATCAGCCTCAATAGCTCTGGCAGATTGACACCGCTGTCTGGATCATCGGCGAACGCCCGCAAGGAGTCGATTACTGCCAGATAATCCTGCCACAACTGGCTGTCTGGCCCCTGGCGTATCCAGGTCAGTGACAGCAGATCCCGCCAGCCGCCCTCGAGCAAGCTCACCAGCGCTTTGGGAATTTTTCGACCGGCAATTTTCTGATCCACCGCTTCGGCCACTGCCGCTTTCGATTCGGCTACTTTCTGCGAGCCTTCCGCTGCCGCCGTTACTCGCTCAACGTTGCGGCGATAGACCAGATTCTGGCGGTCGATCAGGGTATCCAGTTCACCCAGCGCCTGCTCGAACACGCCGGTGTCCTGCTCAAAATCGGTCGCGATGCGCTGGATCAGCTCATCCACCCGGCGCTGAACCACCGGGTTCAAACGGCCACCCCGGACGCCCAGCTGGGCAAGGCGGTTCATCACCCCGCGCACCGGGCTTTGCTGATCTTCAAAAAACGCCGGATCCCGCATCACCACTTTCAGCACCGGCACTTCCAGCTGGCGCATTCTGCCCTGGGCGTAGTCACTGAGTTTCGGGCTTTCCACCACACTCTTGAAGAAGCGATCAACAACGTCCAGCGTTTGCTGTTGCTCGTCATTCAGACGGGCTTTCCCCAGCTCTTTGACCTTCTCAACCACCCGCTCTTTCAGGGGTGCCGCGGAGTCCTCCGGCCCTGCCGCCCGCAGTTGCAGCTGCTGTAACTCACGATGCAATTCCCCGGATGACAGCGGGCGGGCATTGGGTGCAAAGTCCTGCTCTGCGCTGCCACCCTGCTGCAGCCGGTTCGACTGCAGCGTGTCAAGCAGGTTACGCACCGTCGCAAAGGCGGTCTGCGCGGCCCGGGCATAGCCCCGGAATTCGCCGGACAACCGGGTTTTCATGGCGCGTGCCGGTGCTTCAGTGGCAGCGGCTTCTGGCGCCGGGTTTTCAGCGGGTGCGGGCTGAGGTGCAGCCGGCGCCCGGGGCCGGACTTTTTCGGTCGCTGGTGGCTCACTTTTCGGTGGCGGCTGATCGCTCAGATACCTGGATAAATCAAGGTCTGGCAGAACGCCGTGGCGGATAAGGATGTTATTGAGCTCCCGGTACAAGGGCGCCAATTCTTTGAGGACCGCCTGTTCAAACGTTTTAAGACAGACTTTTTCCACCTCACGGGTGGCTTTGAGTTGCACCAGGGCATGATGGAAAGCCTCACACACCAGCGCCGGTCCCAGCGGGTTCTGGTGACCGGTGCGATTGGCAATGTTCAATTTATCCAGGCGCAGCTTCAGCTGCAGCAGATCACCCCGGTATTGGGTATCGGCCCGGGTAACCATTACCCGTATGGTCAGCCAGTCCTCGAATTCATTCTTGTCGACCATCGACAACTCAGCACCCGGAATGCCTTTCCGGGATGGTTTTAAAGGAGATTCCAGACAATGAGCCATATGATGCCAAAGTCCCCGTTGGCGGGCCAGGAGCTGACCGGAGGCATCCAGGTATTCGTTGGCCAACTGATCATTAGGCGCTTTTTGCGCTGCCTGCCGCAGTGCCTCGGTGGTCTGCACAAAACAGGCATCCATCAACGGCTCGATAAATCGGGTCACTGTCTTGGCACACTGGTGCAAAACAAACTGAACCCGCTCACTGGGGGCTCTCAGGGAGGAGCGGGACGGGTCTCCGGAGCTGCCGCACAGTTGCAGCATGGCACTCACGGCGTCCGGATTGGAGCGGGTGAAATTGACGCCCATGGCACCGTCAATCCGGCGCACCGGGCTGACGTGCAGTTGGTAACGGCGCTGACCATCAGCGCCCCGAAAGCGCACTATCAGCTCAGACGGCGGGCTGTGCTCGAAGGCCCGGTCGAGCTTGCGGGAGGTTTCCCCGGAATAACGAATGAACAACCCTTCCCCGCAAAAATCCGCAATCTGACAAGGCCAGGCATTGCCTTGTCCGGCGTCTATCTGCGCGGCAAGCTTGATGGGTTGTCGGCTACTGTTACGGCGCTCTCTCGGATCCATGAACTACCTGACCTGGTTATCAGCCGGCTTGGCCGCCAATTTTGACGACATTGACAAACATCCCTGATTTAGTGGCACTGACCACCTGCTATGATGCGAATGAAAGCTGAGTTGTGCCGGAGAAGCAAGTGGACTGGCGCAGCCCGACCAACGCCCGGCGTGACGGCCGGAAAGACCCCTTAGCGTAACATTCTGATTCATGAGACAGCTTAATCAGATATATCTTGTTTTGCTACTGTTAACAGGGCTTCAGGGCTGCACGACCATTGGCTACTACGGCCAGGCCGTCGGTGGTCACCTGTCGCTGATGATACGTGGCCAGCCGATACAATTCCTGGCAAGCGACCCGCAAACCGACCCTGAGCTGAAGCACAAACTGACCGTCGCCCTGTCTGCCCGCCGCTTTGCCCGGGACACCCTGCAACTGCCAGTCGGTGATGCCTTTACCGAGTATGTGGGCCTGGGTCGTCCCTGGGTTGTGGTCAACCTGGTTGCCGTCCCTGAATTCAATCTGGCGCCACACCAGTGGTGTTATCCGGTGGTTGGCTGCCAGGCTTATCGAGGTTACTTCAATCTTGAGCGGGCACGCAGAGAACAAACCCGGTTTACCGAACAGGGCTACGACACCTTCATCGGTGCCGTCACCGCCTATTCCACCCTCGGCTGGTTTGATGATCCACTGCACACCGGTTTCACCAACCTCCCGGAAGACCGCATGGTGGCGCTGATTTTTCACGAACTGGCCCACCGCGTGGTGTATATCAGGGAAGACACCGCCTTCAATGAGAGCTTTGCCACCGCGGTAGAACTGGAGGGTCTGAGGCTCTGGCTGGAGCGCGAGCATTCGGGTTCGGGCTTCGAGCAGGCTCTGCTCCGACTGGAGCACCGCAACCGGACGCTTGAACTGGTCAACCACATCAGCACTGAACTTGAAGCGTTGTACGAACAACACGACCGTCTGGACGTGGATGTCTTGCGACAGCACAAGGCGTCGGTTCTGGATGAACTGGCCCGACAATATGCGACCCTCTCCCGGGACTACCCGGAGCCGGGTCCGTTCGGCGCGCCACCGGTGCGGCTCAACAACGCCAATGTCGCGCTGTTTCAGCAGTATAACCAGTATGTGCCAGCGTTCCGGCAGTTACTGCGGGACCACGGCGAGGACTTCGGGCGGTTTTACCAGGCGGTAGAGGCACTGTCGCGGCAGGCGCCGGCAGAACGGGAGCAAAAGCTCAGCGCTCTGTCACAGAGGTTTGTAGAACACCTTTGAATTGCGCTGAGTGTTGTAAGACGCCAGCTTGGGGCCCGGCAGCTCCTGTACCTCGGTGGGCACAAAACCACGCTCCCGGAACCAGTGTTCGGTCTGGGTGGTCAGCGCAAACAGTTTGCGGATGCCGTGGCCCCGGGCCAGTTTTTCAACCATCGCCAGGATGTCGTCACCGCGCCCGGCCCGCCGGTAAGACGGGTCTACCGCAAAGCAAGACAGCTCACCCGTGCCCTCATCCGGGTAGTGGTAGAGCGCGGCGCAGCCAACGATGGTGCCATCGCGCTCCGCCACCACGAAGCGGTCAATCTCGGTTTCCAGCATTTCCCGGGAGCGTCGCACCAGCACGCCCTGCTCTTCCAGGGGCTGGATCAGCTCCAGTATGCCGCCGATGTCTTCCACTCTGGCCTGGCGAATCTGCTCATAGTTGTCACCACTGACCAGGGTGCCGGAACCATCCCGGGTGAACAGTTCTTCGAGCAGGGCGCCGTCTTCGGCGTAACTGATGATGTGGGCCCGGCGCACACCTTTCACGCAGGCGTCACAGGCGGCCTTGAGCAGAGCGGCGTCGTGGCCGGTGACGGCGTTGTCGTTCAGACGCTCAGAGGCCTGCCGGGCAGACAGCTCGCGAATCAGCGAGCCGTCTTCTTCCAGCAGGCCTTCGTCGTCGATGAAAACGATGAGTTTTTCGGCCTGCAGGGCGGCAGCGACCTGGCTGCCGACATCTTCGTAGGAGAGGTTGAAGGCGTCACCGGTGGGCGAGTAGCCCAGCGGCGGCAGCAGCACGATGTGGCCCAGCTCCAGCAATTGCTCGATGCCGCGAGTGTCGACCCGCCGGACTTTGCCGGTGTAGCCAAAATCGATGCCATCGAGCACGCCCACCGGCTTGGCGGTGACGTAGTTGCCGCCGGTTACGCGGATTCTGGCGTTGTGCATGGGGGAGTTGACCAGGCCCATGGAGAGCTGGCTTTCCAGGTAGGCTCTTAATCCGCCGATGGCTTCCATGACCAGGGGCAGGTGGTCGTCCGGGGTGACGCGCAGACCCCTCGAGAACGCGGATTCGAGGCCGGCGTCGTCGAGGCGCGCCTGGATTTGCGGGCGACCGCCAAAGGCCACCACCAGGCGCACGCCCAGGCTGCTGAGCAGGGCGATGTCGTGGATGATGTTGATGAAGTTCCGGTGCTCGATGCCACCGCCGGGCATGGCCAGATCGACGGTTCGGCCCCGGTGGGCGTTGATGTACGGTGAGGAATGGTGGCAACCGTGCAGGCAGTCGTTTGATTTCAAACCTTCGTTCGTTTTATTTCTGAGATGCCTGG
>JAWOAO010000430.1:0-7435 GCA_046498485.1 Marinobacter sp.
CGCAACATTCGTGGTGAAATGAACATCTCCCCCGCGAAAAAGATCCCGGTATTACTGCGCGGTAAAGACGCAGACGACAATCGCCGCATGGACGCCAACCGTCAGTTCCTGATCTCCCTGGCCAAGCTCGAAAAACTCGAATGGTTTGAAGGCGACAAAGCGCCCATGAGCGCCACCCAGCTGGTCGGTGACATGGAAGTCCTGGTGCCCATGGCCGGCCTGATCGACAAGGGCGCGGAACTCAAGCGCCTGGACAAAGAGCTGGACCGCCTGCAGAAAGAAATCGGCCGCCTGGAAGGCAAGCTGAACAACGAAAAATTCACCGCCAAGGCGCCGGTCGAGGTGGTCGAGAAAGAGCAAGAGAAGCTGCAGGACGCACAAAGCAGTGCCCAGCGCCTGAATGCCCAACGGGCTGACATCGAGGCCATGTAAGGCGATGATTGCCATTCTGGGTGCCGGCTCTCTGGGCCGGCTCTGGGCGGCCACACTGCCGGCCGGGCAAGTGGCCTTTGTGCCACGTCCGGAGCAACCGGCCGGGCAGCTGAGCTACCGGTTCCGGCCCTTTGATGGGCCGGAATACCAGGTCCGGATTCCCTGGCTAATGCCCTCCCATCGCCCCAGCCTGCTGCTGGTTGCCACCAAAGCCGGTGATAGCTTACCGGCACTGGCGAATATTCTGCCAACGTTGCCCACCGATACCCCGATTGTGCTGCTCCAGAACGGCCTCGGCAGCCAGCAACAAATCGCTGAGCGGTGGCCAGGCTGTCCGGTGCTGGCCGCGGCCACCACCGAAGGCGCCAATCGCCCGGATCTCAATCTAACGGTCCATGCCGGCCAGGGTGACACCCGGGTTGGCGCACTCAACGCTGCGGCCAAAGACCACCTGACCGAGGTGGTGCGCGCACTCGCCGAAAGTGGCCTGACCGTTCACGCCGAGTCTGATATTCTGGGCCGGCTGTGGCAGAAACTGGTGATCAACGCCGGCATTAACGCCTTTACCGCTATTCTGAATTGCCCGAACGGGGCGATACTGGAGCAGGCCTTTTACCAGCAATGGATTGATCCCCTGTGCCGGGAAATCAGCAGCCTGATGACAGCTGCCGGCCAGTCGAAACAGGCGCCCGAAGCGCTGCGGGGGCAAATTGAAGCCGTGGCCCGAAAAACCGCCACCAACACCTCTTCCATGCGCGCGGACGTGTTGACCGGGCGAAGCACCGAAATTGACTTTATCAACGGCTATCTGGTGCGCCTTGGCCGGCAGCTCGGAATCGAGACCCCGGTGAACCAAATGCTCACCGAACGGGTACAACACCTGACCTGATCACTTATCAACGGGAGTGCAATTCATGGGCAACCGCCTATCCAAGATCTACACCCGAACAGGCGACGATGGCTCAACAGGCCTCGCCGACGGCAATCGCATTGCCAAAAACGCTCAACGAGTTGAAGCCATGGGCAGCGCCGATGAGCTGAACTGCCACATCGGCGTGCTGATCGAAAGCCTGCCGGCTGGTGACGCTCTGATTGAAACGCTGCGCAGCATTCAGCATCACCTGTTTGATCTGGGCGGAGAATTTGCCATTCCCGGCAGCAAGGTCATCGGCGACGATCACATCAGCTGGCTCGAACAAACGCTGGACGAGCATAACGAAGGTCTTCCTGCCCTGAAGAACTTCATTCTTCCCGGTGGCTGCCTGGCCGCAGCTCAGTGCCACATGGCCCGCGCGGTCTGTCGGCGCACAGAGCGGGTGGTGGTTGCCCTGGGTCATGAAGACTCCATCAACACCGCCTCCCGCCACTACCTGAACCGGCTGTCGGATCTGCTGTTCGTGATCGCCCGGGTTCTTGCCCGACGGAATGGCAGTCAGGAAATTCTCTGGGAGCAAAAAAAATCCGGCCTCTGAGGGCCGGATTTTTTTACAAACCCCTGGACCTTCAGACTTTGAAGGCTTGCACCAGGCGTTGCAACGAAGTGGTCAATTCAGACATCTGACGTGACGACGCCAGCGTTTCTTCAGCGTTCGATGCCGTGCTCCGGCCCAACTCACCGATACGCTCGACGTTAACGTTGACGTTATTGGCCACTGCCGACTGTTCTTCCGCCGCCTGAGCAATCTGGTGGCTCATATCGACGATTTCCGAAATACCGGCCGCAATTCTGTCCAGGGCCTCGGTCACCTCAGCCGACTTCTGCACCGTCTGCTCGGTGGCATCGTGGCTACTGGTCATCGCCGACACAGCCTCTTTGACACCCCCCTGCAAGCGGGAAATCATGCCTTCTATTTCCTCGGTCGACTTGTGCGTGCGCTGCGACAACGACCGCACTTCGTCCGCCACCACGGCAAAGCCGCGACCCTGCTCACCGGCTCTGGCGGCCTCGATGGCCGCGTTCAACGCCAACAAGTTGGTCTGCGCGGCAATGGCTTTGATTTCTACCAGCCCCTGACTGATGTTGGTGCTGTCAGCGCTGACCCGATGAATGACGTCTACCGCACCGGCAATTTCAGTCGACAAGCGATTAATGGTCTGAACCGTGTCCGCAACCACCTGGCGACCGGTTTCGGTATTCCGCTCGGCATTGCCGGCGCTATCAGCAACCCGGTGCGCACTTTCGGTAACCTCGTTGACCGCACCGACCATCTGGCCCATAGCCTCGTTGATCTGGCCGGTTTCATCCATCTGGCGGGCAACCGCTTCGCTGTTTGCAGAGGCGGTATCATTGACCTTGACGGCCTGGCTACCGACATCCGTCGTGGTGGCACTGACCGAACGGATAAGCTCGGCAATCCGGTCTGTCATATTGTTGAATTCGCTGGTCAGCTCGCCCAGTTCGTCGCGATTGTTCAAGTGGATGTGAGTGGTCATATCACCCGCTTCCACATTGCGGGCGGCAGCACTGAACCGGTTGATGGCGGTTCTCACCGACATGAAAAAGCCGACGTAGAGATACACCACCAGAACCATCACCGTCAGCAAGGCCGCAATGATCAGACGGCGCTGGCCAATCTCGCTGGTTAAGCGTCGGTCCAGATTAACGGCCACCACCTCAAAAATGCTCTCGGTCAAGGTGTCGTAATAACCAAGCTGACCCGTCACCGCAGAGTCAAAGTCCTGCCAGGGCTGCTCCAGACGCATCGGCGTAATGACGTTCGTGTCGAGCTGCTCACGCAGCGCAAGAAGGCTTTCATCTACCCGGCTGATTGCACCACCAGCCTGGCCTGCCAGGCTGGGCGACGTTTCGGCAGCGACCGACAGTGCCGGTGACAACAGCGAGCTCCGATTGGTCAGCTGGTCGTATATTTCGTTAAGAGTTTCACTCAGGTTATACCCCACCTGGCCATCAACAAGCGCAAAGATACCGTACGAACGAGTCCGGCCCACCACGGTCCTGGCCTCTGGCAAGGTGTTGCGCACCAGGCCCAGTAACAGGAGGTTCTCCCGTGACATATTCTGTCCCAGTCCTGAGATCTCGATGGTGGCCGGCAACAATGCCAGCACTTTCTGAACAAACTCCTGGTAGACCTTGAACTGAGGGTCAATATTGCCCTGATAGTTGTCCTTTTCTTTCAGTGCCAGCCACTCAGCTTGCAGCGCCAGTACCTGATCATTCCAGGAGCCGGTGGCATCAAACGAACGATCTTGTCCGGCCAGATCCGCCATCAAGGCGTCGATCCGGGCGGCGGCTTCCTGGGCCTTTGTCAGCAGCGCCTGCTCGTCCTTGAGGATGCCCGGGGACTGATAATCCCGATAGTCCATTGAAGCCGCTATTAACTGATCGACTTTGCGCAACTCAGTCAGGCCCTCAATACCACGGGTCATGGATTGAACAGATTGGTTCAGGCCGGAAATAACAAGCCAGGAAAGGACGATGATAGGTCCCAGGAACAGAATACTGATGAGGCTGAACTTGTAGACCATGGGCAGCCGGTTCATCAGGGTAATCGCTGGATTGATCAAATAGTTCACGGTGCCCTCTCGCTGATTCTAATAACTGAATCGTTATTCCTTCCTTGATTATCGCCTAAGGTCGAAAAATCGGAATCACTATTAAGTGTTATTATGTAATGTTTTTTGACAGTTATTTAAACGACACCCGCAATTACCAGCAGTGCCACGCCGCAAATCCACACCAGCATACTCCGGTTCAGAAGATCGCGAATGGCAGCCAGGCTTCGACCGCCAAAGCCGGCCCACTCATCCGGATGCAGGCGTGCAAACTGTTCCGGATCAAGTGCATATCCGGTTAACGACCCGTTAGCCGAAAGCATGAGGAGTTCCGAGGTTTTTCGTCCGGCACCGGGCAGAACGTTCCTGGCTGCCCGCAACCAACCCGCCAGATCACCCGCCAGGCCCAGCGTACAGGCCAATAAACGAGCCGGAATCCAGCTGGCCAGATCCGCCAGTTTCTGGAATCGCGGGCGCGCCGCCTGTTGCGGCCATTGCTCAGCCAGCGCCACGATGCCGCGGGCAACCAGAGCGGCACCAATACCGCCCGCCACATACCAGAACGCCACCAGGAAAAACCGTTCGAAAACGGCCATCACCAGTGCTTTGGACAGTGACAGATGCATCGTCTCCGGCGATAACGCCGCCCCGCGCTCCTCCGCAGGCAGCCGATCCTGAACCTGACGCCAGGCCCCCTGCATATCACCGCGCCCCCAGGCATCGGAATAGTCACCCAACAATTGCCGCCAGCCAGGCGTGCCCATCAACAGCACCAGTACGATCAACTCAAGGGGGTAAGCTGCAAACCGGAAGCCAGACCAGGCCAGCATCCAGACAAGGCCCGCAAGCACCAGCCCGGGTAACACAACCAGGGCTATACCCGCGCGGATGGAACGCTCATTACCCGCCTGAATCTTCGCCCCCCGGTGAAACCAGTTGCGCCAGAGCGCATCGCCATCCAGCCGATTACGGCCATCCAGCCGGCGTCTTATCAGGTAGGCCAGTAGAAAAACGACAAAGACCATTCAGACGCTCTCCCTATCTGCCAGTAGTTCTGTGAAATATGACCAATCAAAGACCGGGCCTGGGTCGGTTTTGCGGCCTGGCGCAATATCGCAGTGCCCGGCCACGCGATCCGCAGTCAGCTCGGGCCACGCCATCATCGTTAATCGGGTCATCGCCGCCAGCGTGTGATATTGCTCCGGCGTGTAGGGAACGTCGTCGGTGCCTTCGAGTTCGATGCCAATGGAGAAGTCATTGCATTCTTGTTCATCCGCAAAACAGGAACGGCCGGCGTGCCAGGCCCGCTCAAGGCAACTGACAAACTGCACCACAGAACCGTCCCTGCGTACCAGCGCATGGGCCGAGACCCGGACCGACGCAAGGGTTTCGAAGTAAGGATGGCCCGCCGGATCCAGCCGGTTGCAGAAAAATTGTTCGATTTCGGGGCCACCAAACTGGCCCGGTGGCAAGCTGATGTTATGGACAACCAGTAATGAGATCTTTGAGTTTGCCGGCCGGGGGCCGAAATTCGGAGAGGGTGCCCACCGACTGTCCGGATAGCGACCGGTTCGCTTCAGCGTTTCTGCAAGGGCGGTGGTAACCCGCGGGGCCTGTTTCTGGTTTCGGATTACGGAATCGGAAGTTGCCAAAGCTCATCCACAGTCGCTGGGTGATAGTCTGATCGATTGAATCACAAAGCGACTGCGGATGCTACGGAGCCTGCAGCGCGCCCGTATCAGAACATCAGTCTTTCCGGCTATGCCTCAGATTATCGATAATGGATTCCAGAGCCCGGTCAAATATCAGACCGTCATCCAGCAGGGTCAAAACGCCCTCCTGGAGTGCAGCGGCCAGGTCATCGCGATAATATTCCGCCACTTTGGCGCCACTGCGATTAACGAAAATATACTTACCCGTCGCTTTGATAAACGCCGCCAATTTACAACGTACTCTGACGTCGTCACGCACCAGCTCGATCCAGGCCCCGACCCGCAACTGATCCGCACGAGCAAGCCATCCGGCAGAAACTACGAGGGGCCGCGATTCATCCTGAGTGGCGGCCATAACATCTTCCTGCACAGGCGACGCTTCAAGGCCCGGGGCAGGCTCCGTCTTTGCAACATCATCAACCGGCGCCGTCACCAGCTTCTGGAACACGTCCACATGGGCAAGCTCAAGATCCCGGATTGCCGCATCGGTCGAGAACGGATCCCAGGAGATCTCGTGCAGTGCCCGTCGAAGCTCCTCGACCACATCCGGAATGGCTCTGAGCAGTTGTGAACGGGTTGCATCGGAAACCGGTGTCGGGTCAACGCTCCAGATCATCCGCCTGGTCACGGCACACGCTGATTGCCAGTGTTCGCTCGCCTCTCCCTGGCGCAATACCACCCATTGTAAATACCGGGCCCAAGGATCACTGAGGATTTTCATCACCGGTGCAGGGACATCTCTACCCGCTGTTTCTTCGCTGATCAGACTGGTCGCCGCCTGGCTCGCACGCTCCTGACGCGCCCTACCCTCTTCCGCGTCTCTGAGCCGTTGCTCGACCAACTCACGGCGACGCCGGTCAATATCCATAAAGTGGCCAAAGTCTTTGAGCAACTCATCGAACAGCCCGACGTTGTCGGTAAATTCGTTCAGGACACGGTCGACCACCTGTTCAATTTTTTCTCGCAGCGGATCGCGCATGCCCGCGCGCTTTTCAGTCCAGCCAATGGCAGACAACGCCAGTTCATTAAGAAGTTTGCGGACTGGATGGCCACCCCGGTTAAAAAAGTTCCGGTCACTGAGGGCAACCTTCAGCACCGGTATCTGCAACCTGCCAATCAGCGACTTCATCACCGAGTGCAGCTGCCGATCTTCCAGGATGAAATCAAACAGCATCGACACCAGGTTAATGACGTCGCCATCCACCTGACCGAACGACACCGATTCGCCGTCAGGTTCCCGCAATACCGCAACGATCTGCTGCCGGAGCGGTACTACCTGATCCCCATCGTGCCCCTGACAACTGCTCTCTGCAACTCATCAAGCCTAAGCATCAGGCGGCTGCTATCCAGGGTGACCGAGGCCGGCGGCACGCCGCCGCCAGATGCCGTTACCTCAGCCCGATGCAACAGTGCACTCAGCTCCGAGAACGTTGACGAACCGGCAGCGTCAACCTGGTTTGCATAGGCTCCAGGCGCTTGCGGCGAACCTGTGGCAGCGGGCTGCACCGGCCCCTGACCTTGCGACGCTTTGCGCCCGGCAACCGGGCCGTTTCCGGTCGGCGCGCGCTTCATACCCGACATTGGAAAGAGAAAGCTAATTGATGAAATAATAAAACAAAATTGGAGTGTTCGTGATCCAAGAGAAAAAAAGGATTACTCATACACAGAACTTCTATTTATTATCCAAGAAATGTTAACAGAAGAAGGTAGGTTTTATGCAGAAGGACAAAACATTAACAGAGGTTTTGAGGTGTTTCGTAACTTTGCAAAAATGCTTG
>JAWOAO010000450.1:0-7736 GCA_046498485.1 Marinobacter sp.
AGTCACCAGCAGATTCAGCGAAAATTCCAATTCTTTTTGCTGTAAATAGGAAAAATCGTCAAGCGTTAAATTATCCACAAACATTTTGGTATTCACTTTCAAATCAAATTTATCTGCACTTACGTTCCCACTTAAAATGGCTTTGGGCTAACCCAGAGCCAGAAACAGCCCCATCAAAACCGGCGACAGGAAGGACAACAGGAAACCTGAGGCGATCGCCACCGGCACACACGCCAGCCCGCCGCTGCTGCGGATGACCGGCAGGGTAAAGTCCATGGCGGTGGCACCCCCATAGCCAATGGCCATGGCAGGCTTTGCACCAATCACCAACGGGATCAACGCCAGGGCAATGATTTCCCGCAGTACATCGTTGAGGAAAGCAACGCCGCCCCAGGCCGGGCCCAGGGCATCACCAATCACAATTCCGGAGAGCGAATACCAGCCAAAGCCGGAGGTCAGCGCCAGCGCCTGGTGCCAGGGCACATCCAGCCAGGGAATCAACACCACCCCGGCCAGCAGCGAACTGAGCACCAGCGCCAGTGCAATACCGAGGCCCTGACGGTTCATCAACAATTTACGCAACGACAAACCCGCATTGCGCAGCTGCAGACCGATCAGGAACAGCAGCAACATCAGGGCCCAGGTAGCGACTTCGTCCACCATCGGTAACTGTGGCCACAAAAAGTAGCCCAAGAGCACGCCAGCCAGCACCGCCAACAACGGCTTTAACCCTGCCAGAAACAACCGACGGTAGCTCGGGCGGCCTTCAGCGTGGTCAGAGTCAATCGTCATTGGTTGCCAACGGTGAAACAGCCACAGCCCGGCCAGGTTCGCCACTAACAGTACCATCACCAGGCCGAAAACCTGGGCCGCCATAGATCCCAGCTGATCCAGCAAGCCGTTCATTTGACCCAGTCCGAGCCCCAGCAGTGCCAGAATGAAGTAGACCAGGCTTTCCACGGTATAGTGAATCACGGTCATTAATCGGCGATTGGTCAGGGCAATGGCAAACCCCAGGAACAACGGGGCGAGTATCAGCAAGGCGCCGGTCAGCATATAATCCTCAAGAACACACGATCAGAGAGACAGACCTGAAGCCTTGGTCATCGTCATTCAGTGCAGGCTCTGGCCAGAGCGATCCTGTACCAGCACCCAGGGGGCAATCACCACCGCCCACAGTTCGGCATTGCGGTCATACCAGGTCCTGGCAAGATCCGCAGACACGTCGCCAATCTTGCCGTTACTCATCCATTGTTCAAACTGGACTTTGTTGTCGGCGGTCAATTCAGACGCCACCTTCAGTAAATCCAGTTCCGCAGCCACACGCACCACCTGCCCGCGGGCATAGTAGGTCTGCAGCTCATGCCAGTGGATGCGGGAGGTTTCCAGATTAAGCCGGGCCTTGAGTTGGTCCGGAGATTCGGGGGATGACATGCTCACCTCAACTATTCAACCAGTCATTCAGGCGCGACAGACTATCGCAAAATACCGCCTTGCGCATCCGCCCGCGCTCAACAGACCGACGACCCGGAGGCTTGTTCCTTTACCAGACGGCGAATGTCGTCAGCCAGCGTCATCGGGTCAAAGGGTTTGGGGATCACACCAATGGCCCCCAGTGCCAGGTATTCCGCGATTTCGGAGTTCTGGATGCGGGCGGTCATGAAGACCACCGGTGTGAGCCTGGTTTCCGGAAGGCACCTCAGGCCATTCAAGGTCTGGGGGCCATCCATCTCTGGCATCATGACATCCAGAATGATCAGATCGGGTGCAAACCCGGGCGCCAGCTCCAGTGCCTCCTTGCCCGAGCTGCACAATGCCGCGGTAAAACCACCCACATCCTGCAAGGCCAGCTCGGCAATCGCTCTTATGTCCGGGTCGTCCTCAACGTACATGATTTTATTCAGACTACGCTCAACTACGCTCATGCATTGGTCCCATGTTATTGCGCCCTGGCAGGCGAATCTATTTCCAGGCCGATGCGGCGCAACAGTCGCTGGCACTCTTCCCCGCCCTGTTGGTCGGCCGCAATCAATGCCGCAGCCCGCATCACAAGGCGATCTTCGCGGGTATTGTCTTTCGGCAAATAATGCACGGCACCAATCAACTCCCTCAGTGCCAATGGAAGTTTCCATTGTACTTTCAAGCGGTTGCCGTACTCCTGGGACCACTCGGCCATACTGTGATCGATCTCGGCTTGATCCAGGCTACCCCCATCGGCGCAAAACTGGTTGAGCACCCGTAACACCGCCATTTCACCCAGCCGGCTCAGCAATCCCGCCTCCTGCAGCAAGATCGGGGGCCTGCTGAGACTGATCGCAATCCGCTGGGCCTCCCGCGCCACTTGCAAGGCGGTGTCGTGGTGTTTCTTGGCTTCTTCCTTCAAGGCAGGGTTATCGAGCTTGCTTGCAACATCCAGGGACAAGGCCAAAGCCTGATTCAGCACCATGGGCACACCCAGATTGCTGATCGCATCTCTGAGCGAGTCCACTGGTTTGCCCGTCCGCCTGAACGAACTGCTGTTCGCCACATCCAGCAAGCGAGCCGTTAACGCCATTTCTTCGCGCCAGCGCTCAGCCAGCTGGGCTGCAGATAGCTCCTGCTGACGGCGGATCAGCCCAAGAACTTCGCCTGGGTCTATGTCGGTCGGTAACTGAACAACATCGTTTAACGACGCCGCCAGAAATTCCCGCACCGTTTCTGTTTCCTTTTGCGTTTCTGAAGTGCTGGCACTGACCAGCTTGCTCAGGCGTTGGTGCAAAAGCTCAATGTCCAGTGGCTTGGTGATGTAGCCACTAATACCATGGTGCGCCGCCTGGAGCACCGACTCCCGATCGGTGCGCCCGGACACCATGACAATCGGCACCTCTGCATCTGTTGCGCGGACCCGCTTTACCAACTCAAGCCCGGACCCGTCCGGCAGCTGCCAGTCAACCAGATACAAGTCATATCGGTTATTTTCGAGGAGCCTTTTTGCTTCGGCCAGGGAGCGAGCAAGACTGACACTGGCACCGTGATTAATGCCCGCTACCACGGTTTCAAGAAGCTCTCCGACCAGCTCGTCATCTTCCAGTATCAATGTTCTCAACGACAACTCCCCGGTTGTTATCTTGCGAGCTTAACGAGCATAAATCGTTACGCCGTTGCGCCCCGCGTGCTTGCGCTCGTACAGTGCCTGATCGGCGGCCTCAATCGCTTGACCCGCGACAGGAAAATCATTGATCGAGGCTATCCCCGCACTCAGGGTGACCTGGAAGCTTTCCTCCCCGCTCCAAAACGCCAGGTCCGCAAAGCTCTTGCCAATAGCGCCAATAAATTCCGCGGCAATCCGCGGTTCGCAGTGAGGCAATACCAACAGGAATTCCTCGCCACCATAACGCCCGATCATATCGGTCTCGCGCAGTCGGTTTCGCAATAAGTTAGCCAGGGTTCGAATGACAATATCGCCCTGTCCATGGCCCCAGGTGTCGTTAACACGCTTGAAGTGATCAAGATCCAGCATAACCACACAAGAAGGGTGACCACTGCGACGGCAGCGGGCCAGCTCCTTATCCACCTCTTGCTTGATCAACGAATGTTTAAGCAGCCCGGTGAGGCTGTCGCGATTCATCAGATCGGAGAGCTGACGGGCACGGTAGCAACGAATGCGAACCGACCGGACAAGATAATCGTCGGTCACCGGCTTTACCAGAAACTCATCCGCGCCCTTTGCTAACGCATCCAGCTGATTCTCAGGATTGTCTTCCGAGGACAGGTAAACAATCGGAAGCCCGAGCCATCGCGGCTCATAACGGATCAGCCTCGCTAATGTCACTCCGGAGTAGCCGCCCAGCTGGACATCCATCAGCACCAGGTCTGGCTCGAACGCCGACAACTCCGACATCAGCTCAAAGGGCTCAGACACCAGCCGGGCTTTAATGCCAGCTCTGTTCAGAACCAGACAATAATGCTCACCCAGCTCCTGGTCATCATCAACAATCAAAATGCGATCCGGCAGCCTGGAGCCACGCTCCAGGGCGAGGGATTCAATCCGCTCTGCCATCTCGGGCACATCCAGCGGCTCGCAAAAGTAGGCCGTGGCGCCCCGCTCTGCCACTCGGTAGCGGCTCACAAAGGAACTGTCGTGGCCGATACAGATAACCGGGAATCGACGGTGTTCGGCTTTCGGAAGGCTCTCGGTACGAAATTTTAAAACGTCGTCTAACTCAGAGTCCAGGCACAGGATCATGGTGGCGCCGGAATACTGTGTCAGACGCGTGACTGCCGTCTCGGGCTGGCTCAATGACGCCACATCGCAAAGAAAACCGTACACAGCCAGCTCAGCCACCAGGCCTGACAGATAGTCAGGACTATGAGTCAGCGCCATGACGTGGATCTGCATGCCGTGGCTGCCACCGAACGAATCCTCTCCGTCATTCGCTGGTTCAGGAACGCTGTCTTTCGATTCCGGCGGGTTCTGAATCAAATCGGTGAGCTTGCGAATAGCCTCGGCAAGGCTGGCCGGTACCGACACGGCATCAAGCTGGTCGTCCACCGAGTCTTCGGGCGCTTCCGCCAGTGGCTGGATCTGTTTTTCAATCACACGCGCAGCCGCCCCGAGTTCCGGCAATCCGAAAGTGCCTGCCGAGCCTGCCATTCGGTGTAACAGCTGATAACACGTCACCAGATCATGTTTCACCAGCTGGTGACGGTCACTCAGATCGGCAAAGTTGCACAGCGTGCGAATGTCGCCTTGGGCGCGCTCGACAAACCGATCCCGCAACACTTGCAGCCGTTCATGGAGTGAATTGCTGGCTCCGTTGGTCAAAGGACCCTCCTCAGTGTTTTATTCATTGCGCCAATTACACTATCCTCGCCAATGAAAACATGTTTTCGTCACTACGACCATCATCAAAAGGGTCACCATTGAAAACGTTCAGCCTCAGCACGCGCATTGTCCTGATTACCAGTTCCAGCATTATCATCAGCGTCGGAATTGTCCTGTTCATTGCTTACAACAGGCTGGTAAGCGATTTCGAACAGGTACTGACCGAGCGTCAATCTCTGCAAACTGCGGCGCTGGCCAGCCGGGTGAACGAAGAGCTGACCATTCGCCTTAACGCACTCGCAACCTTTGCCAGCGTATTAACCGATGGCTACGACTTGTGGCCACAGTCACAACTCGAGTTCCTGCTGGGGCGGCAGCCCGCCCTGGAAAAGTTGTTTGAAGGTGGATTGCTCATTTTTGATGATAACAGCGTGGCCATTGCCGAGAATGTTTTTGTCCCGCAACGGCTGGGGACGTCCTACGGCGATCGTCCGCACTTCAGGCAGGTCGTGGTGGCACGTAAGCCCATTGTCAGCCGGCCCATTATCGGGCGCACGACCGGTTTGCCCTTGCTGTCTTTTTTGGCACCCGTACAAAGTGACAATGGGGATCTACTGGGTCTGGCAGGTGGCACCATTAACCTGGCTGCAGCGGGCATTCTTCCGAAAAACCTGAAATCTGACCCTGACGCCATTTTGAAGGTGCTGGACACCGGGCACTTCATGCAAGTGGATGCCTTGCAGCAAGATCAGCCCGCGCCAGACCTGCCACGTCCGGGCGAAGACCCACTGATCGATGCGGCACTGTCAGGCCTTCCATCCGGAATGGTGACGGATCACGCTGGAAACCGCTGGGTGTATGCAACCCAACACCTGGAGCGGCTTGGCTGGTTGTTCCTGAGCGCAGCCCCCTATGAACGCGCAACTCAGCCGGCCAGAGCCTCTTTTCAGGGTTTTCTCTGGATCAGCCTGTTGGCCATACCTCCTCTGATATTGCTTACCTTCCTCGCATCCAAAGCAGCGACACGCCAACTGAGCGGTATGTCACGCCAAATCAATAAAATGGCGGCTGACAGCACCTTTACCCAGAGATTATTACCGAAAGGTCCGGCAGAAACCCGAAACCTGGCCAGTGCCTTCAATACCCTGATGGCAGAACGTGAAGCCCTGGACAACCTGAAGAGCCAGTTTGTCTCGAACGTCAGTCATGAACTACGCACGCCGCTGACCTCTATCAACGGTTCTCTTAAACTGCTGGATGCCGGCGCTGCGGGGGCCCTGACGCCCAAGGCCATAGCCATGATCGATGTCGCATTACGAAATGGCCAGCAACTTCAGGCGCTGATCACAGACCTTCTGGACTTTGACAAGGCGGTGGCCGGCAAATTGAGCATTCATGCCATCGAGCTGGACGTTGCGGACGCAATCCGTTCTGCCTGCGAAAGCAATCAGTCGATGGCAACGCAATACCAGGTCCGGTTAGCGCCTGAGCACTGTGACGGCCTCTTGGTGTATGCCGACCCGGCCCGACTTCAGCAAATTCTCAATAATTTTATCAGTAACGCGCTCAAGTATTCGCCCAGCGGGGGGGCGGTAACCGTTAGTTCGGAGTCCCCAACTCAGGGGTTAGTGCGGATCGTTGTGTCTGATCAGGGCAATGGCGTGCCAAAGCATTTTCTGCCCAACCTGTTCCAGCGTTTTGCGCAAGCAGAGTCCGGCTCTACTCGAGCCAAAACCGGCACCGGGCTGGGCCTGGCTATCTGTCAGGAGCTGGCCCGGCTGATGAACGGACACGTGGGCTATTATTACCACAGCGGTGCCCGTTTCTGGGTAGAGTTGCCGACGCCAGCGCAGCCGAGCGGAGATCGCCATGCAAACACCTGATCATCCCGCCAACGAAGATAAACGATTGTCCGCGCTGGAGGCCACGCTGCTTCTGGATACGCCCCCGGAGGAGCGGTTCGACCGCATTACCCGGCTGGCGGCCCGCCTTTTCAACGTGCCGATTTGCCTGGTGTCGTTAATCGACGTAAACCGACAATGGTTCAAATCCCGCTTTGGCCTTGGCGTGAGGGAGACCGCGAGGGATATATCCTTCTGCGGGCACGCCATTCTGGGGGCCGACACCTTTGTGGTGGAGAATGCGTTGCAGGACCAACGCTTCGCAGACAACCCATTGGTCACCGGCGAGCCCAACATACGTTTTTATGCCGGCGCACCGCTCGAAGACCACCATGGTCATCGGCTGGGCACCTTGTGCCTGATTGATCGCAGCCCCAGGCTATTTTCCGACGATGACAAACAAGCTCTCAGGGACCTCGCCGATATAGTCGAGCGGGAATTCCAGTACCGGGAACTGGGCGCCTACTACGCAGAACGCACCCGAGCGTTGAACATCCTGAATGACATCACGATGGATACCAACGGCCCCGTGTCTGACCGGATTGAGCAAGAGCGCCTGGCAAGTTCGACCCACGACCGGATTGCCCCTGTTCCCGGCGTGTTTTTTCAGACCATATCCATTGACCGCAATGTTCTTTTCAGAATCAAGGTTTTGCCCGGGCCGAACAAGCCCTATTACCTGAAATCAAAAGGGCCGGAAAAAGGAACGTATATCCGCGTGGGCTCCACCAACAGGCTTGCTGATGAATGGGTGCTCACGGATTTGCGCAGACAAGGACAGAATCGTTCTTTGGATGAAGAGGTGGAAACCCGTTTCGGGTGCGAGGTTTTTTCCAGTCAGGTATTATCCAGGTATACACAGTGGAAAGGTCTTCAAGCCCAAGCTGACCTGGAATATCTGGTAAAGGAAAAACTGGCTGTTCGCTACAACGGCAGTTGTTACCCCACTGTCGGGGGGCTGCTGTTGTTCAGCGACATTTTACCCGAGCCTTAAGCATACGCCGGGTTTGCCGTGGTCCGCTACAGCGGCG
>JAWOAO010000451.1:0-4090 GCA_046498485.1 Marinobacter sp.
CACCAATCGCATCAACACCCCCGAAAAAGGGGAAGAGATTCTTGCGGCCGGTAAAGCCGACATGGTGTCCATGGCCCGGCCGCTGCTGGCAGACAGCGAATTTGTGCGCAAGGCCGAGCAGGGCCGCAGCGACGAGATCAACACTTGCATCGCCTGTAACCAGGCTTGCCTCGACCACGTATTCCAGGCCAGGCGGGCCTCCTGCCTGGTTAATCCCCGGGCCTGTCACGAAACGGAACTGGTGCTGACCGTGGCACCCGTGGTGCGGCGGGTTGCGGTGGTCGGCGCCGGGCCTGCCGGTCTGGCAGCAGCGACAACGGCGGCCAAACGCGGCCACAAGGTGACTCTGTTCGACGCCGACGACCAAATTGGTGGTCAGTTCAACTACGCCAAGCGCATCCCGGGCAAGGAAGAATTTTTCGAAACCCTGCGCTATTTCCAGCGCCAGATCGAGCTGCTGCAGATTGACCTGAAACTCAATACCCGCGTCGATTCGACGGCACTGGCAGAGCAGGATTTTGATGACGTCATCATTGCCACCGGTGTGAAGCCAAGAACACCGAAAATCGACGGCATCGATCATCCTAAAGTGCTCGGTTACCTCGACGTGCTTCGCCACAACAAGCCGGTCGGCAAGACCGTGGCGGTGATCGGCGCCGGTGGCATCGGCTTTGATGTCAGTGAATTCCTGACCCATGACTTCGGCCAGCACCCGGAAGGCGAGCAGGTCAGCGTAGCGGACTGGCAGGCGGAGTGGGGCGTTAACCCAACCTTTGAAGGTCCCGGCGGCCTGGCGGAACGCGAACCGACCCCGTCGCCACGCAAGATCTATCTGATGCAACGTAAAACCGGCAAGGTCGGTGGTGGCCTGGGCAAAACCTCCGGTTGGGTGCACCGGAACAGCCTCAAACACCGCGATGTGGAAATGCTCAGAGGTTGCCGTTACGACCGCATTGACGACCAGGGCCTGCACATCACCCTGACCGACAAGGACGGCAAGGCTCAGGAGCGCAAGGTATTGCCGGTGGATAACGTGATCATCTGTGCCGGCCAGGAGCCGAAGCGGGAACTCTTTGATCAGCTCACAAAGTCTGGCGTGAAAGCGCATTTGATTGGTGGTGCGGATCTTGCCGAAGAACTCGATGCCAAACGGGCCATCCGGCAAGGCACCGAAGTGGCTGCGGCCATCTGAAGCCGGGCTTTCTGGTCAGTTCAGCGCCCGAATCTGGACCGATAAACGCCGGGTGCCATGCCGGTGTGCTTCCGGAACAGGCGGCTGAACGAACTGACGTCTTCGTACCCGATCCGCCGGGTAATCTCCTCCACCGGCACCCGCGAATTCTCAAGATGCTGCCGGGCGGCTTCAATGCGCAGCGTCTGCAGATAACCGGTCGGGGTATCGCCGGTCGCGCCTTTGAACCGGCGAATCAGTGAGCGCTCCGTCAGCCCGCTTAACGCCGCCAGAGACCGCAGCGTCACCGGCTGATGGAAGTGGGCATCCAGCCAGTCCTGCAACTGCAGAATCGGGCAGTCCGAGTGATAACGCCTGGTCTGTAGCGCGCTGTAAGGCGCCTGACTGGTGCGGCCGGCGTCAATCACAAACGCCTTCGCCAACTCCCGCGCCACCTGCGGCCCGGCAAAGCGCTCCACCAGATAAACCCCCAGATCCCACCAGGCCATCCCACCCCCGGCACAGGCGACCGGCCCATCCACCGTCACCAGCTTCTCCGGCTGTAAATTTACCGCCGGAAACTGCTCCCGAAACAGATTACTGAAGCCCCAATGCGTGGTCGCCTCACGCCCATCCAGCAACCCCGCTGCCGCCAACAAAAACGCCCCGGTACAATTACTGGCTACCCGAACCCCGCCATCACCGGCGTCCTGAAACTGACCCAGCCAACGAATCAAGTCTGAATTGCCTGCCAAGGTTTGATCAATGGGTGCACCGATGGTCGGGATGATCACCAAATCATCAACCCCGAACCCCTCTACTTCCTGCCAGGACCCGTCCGCCAGCAGTGTCAGCCCGTTAATGCACCGGCAGGGTTCGCCCGCCTCCGTCAGCAGGCGGGTTCTGAACCAGGGGTGAGGCAGCTCCCCATGAATCCTGGCCCAGGTCACCCCCGCCATGCGGAACAGGTCGATCACCCCGGTAATCGCGCTGGCAAGGGCGCCGTTAAAGCCGATGATGGTGACGGTTTTCATGGAATGGCGGATTCCACCAAGAATCAGTCAGAAATGACAATTCCAACCAGTGTAGTGGTTGTGAGAGGCTAGGCGCAATAAACAGGAGAACCAGAATGACCGACACCCTGATCGACCGCCGCGACCTCGAATTCCAACTGTACGAGGTCATGGACACCGAAGCCCTCACCCAGCGTGAACGCTTCAGCGAGCACAGCAAAGAAACCTTCGATGCCGTCATCGAAACCGCTGACAAAATGGCGAAAGAAAAATTCGCCAACCACAACAGCGCCGCCGACAAAGACGAACCGAAATTCGTCAACGGCCAGATCGACATGCTCCCGGACGTCAAACAGGCCTTCGACGCCTACGCCGAAGCCGGCTTCCTCGCCGGCCGCTACGACTACGACCTGGGCGGCATGCAACTGCCGGAAACCGTTATGGCCGCCTGCAACGGCTTCTTCACCGCCGCCAACCCCGGCACCGCCGGCTACCCGTTCCTGACCACCGCCGCCGCCAACCTTATTCGCGTGTTTGGCAACGAGCAGCAAAAAGCCACCTTCCTGCCGCCTATGCTCAGCGGCCGTTTCAGCGGCACCATGGCGCTGACCGAGCCCCACGCCGGCTCCAGCCTGGCCGACATCCGCACCTCCGCGACGCCGGCCGAGGATGGCCACTACCTGATCAAAGGCGCGAAAATCTACATCTCCGGCGGCGAACAGAACATCACCGACAACATCGTTCACATGGTGCTGGCCAAAATCAAAGGCGCGCCCGCTGGCGTCAAGGGCATCTCCCTGTTCATCGTCCCGAAATTTCAGGTCGACGAAAACGGTAATCCGGGTGAGCGCAACGGCGTCAGCCTGGCCGGCCTGATCCACAAACTCGGCTACCGCGGCACCACCTCCACCGCCCTCAGTTTCGGCGACGACGCGCCCTGTCACGGCTACCTGGTGGGTGAGCCGCACCAGGGTCTGAAATACATGTTCCAGATGATGAACGAAGCCCGCATCGGGGTTGGTTTTGGCGCCGCCGTGATCGGCTACCGTGGCTACATGCACAGCCTGGCATACGCCAAAGACCGCCTGCAGGGCCGCAAAGCCAGCGAAAAAGACCCGGAAAGCCCGCAAGTGCCGATCATCGAACACGCCGACGTGCGCCGCATGCTGCTGGCCCAGAAAGCCTACAGCGAAGGCGGCCTGGCCCTGTGCCTGTATGGCGCCCGCCTGATGGACGAGCAGCACACGCACCCGGATGCGCAAAAGCGGGTCGAAGCCGGCAAACTGCTCGACCTGCTCACCCCGGTGATCAAAGCCTGGCCCTCCGAATTCGGCCCCAAAGCCAACGACCTCGCCATCCAGGTCTACGGCGGCGCTGGCTACACCCGTGAATATCCGGTCGAGCAATGCTGGCGCGACAACCGCCTGAACCCGATCCACGAAGGCACCAACGGCATCCAGGCCCTGGACCTGCTCGGCCGCAAAATCTGGCAGGACCAGAGCCACGGCCTGCAACTGCTGATGCAGGAAATGCAAATAGACCTGGAAGCCGCCACCACCGACCGCTGTCAGCAATGGGCACTGTCATTAAGCGAAACCCTGCAGCAGGCGGTCAAAGTTACCCAGAGCCTGGGCAAATCCCTGCTCGGCGGCGAAGTCGACAAAACCCTGGCCAACGCCAGCTGCTACCTGCACCTGTTCGGCCACATCATCGTCGCCTGGATGTGGCTACGCCAGGCCAATGCGGCTGCCAATGCCGTGGCCTCCGCCAACAGCGACAGCGAACGCAACTTCTACCAGGGCAAACTCCAGGCCGCCCAGTACTTCTTCCACTGGGAGTTACCCACCGTGGCGCAGGACCTGGTCCTGCTCCGCAACCAGGATGACACCTGCCTGAACATGAAGGC
>JAWOAO010000470.1:0-8102 GCA_046498485.1 Marinobacter sp.
CTGGAGGGCGCGAAACAGGCGGTCGTTCACGTCTACAACTCAACCTCGACCGTCCAGCGTGAGCAGGTGTTTGGTCTGGACCGGGCCGGCATCCGTGCTATCGCCGTCAGGGGCGCCACCGTGGTCAAGGAGATCGCAGGTCGTTACCCGGATACCGACTGGACCTTTCAGTATTCGCCGGAAAGCTTTACCGGCACCGAACTGGACTACGCGGCTGAAGTCATTGACGCGGTGACTGAGGTCTGGCGTCCCGACCAGGGCCAGCCGGTGATCATCAATCTGCCCGCCACGGTCGAGATGGCCAGCCCCAACGTGTTCGCCGATCAGGTCGAGTGGATCTGTGAAAACATCCGTTACCGCGAGCACCTGAGCATCAGTGTGCACACCCACAACGACCGGGGCTGTGCGGTAGCCGCCGCCGAACTGGCGGTGCTGGCCGGGGCAGATCGGGTCGAGGGCACCCTGATGGGTAACGGGGAGCGTACCGGTAATATGGATCTGGTCACCATGGCCATGAACCTGTATTCCCAGGGCATTGATCCGACGCTTGATCTTTCCGGCATGGCAGAGATTACCGATGTGGTCGAAGCCTGCACCGAAATTTCTACTCACCCACGCCATCCCTACGCCGGTGAACTGGTGTTTACTGCGTTTTCTGGCAGCCACCAGGACGCTATCCGCAAGTGCCTGTCGCTGCGCCAGGAAGGACAGGCCTGGAATGTCGCCTATCTGCCGATTGATCCGTTTGACCTGGGCCGGCGCTATGAGGAGGTGGTGCGCATCAACAGCCAGTCCGGTAAGGGCGGTGTGGCTTATGTGCTGGAGCGGGATTACAAGATCAGCCTGCCGCGCTGGTTGCAGATTGAGTTCAGCAAGCTGGTGCAGCGAGAAGCCGAAACCAACGGCGGTGAAATAGACTCCGACACCATTCACCGGTTGTTTGATAATCGCTATCTGCAGGTTCATGCCGACTGGGCGCTGCGCTCTTATGACCTGCATCGAGATAACGATGGCGTTCGGGCTGAAGTGGTGGTGGGCCGTGAGGCCGCCCCGGTGACGCTTGAAGGGCGAGGCCTGGGCGCCGTCGAAGCGGTCTCCGATGCGCTGGCAAAACGTTTCGGTATAACCGTTGCGGTCGAGGCCTATGACGAATTTGCGTTAGGCGAGGGTACCAATGCCAACGCGCTGGCGTGTATCCGTCTGACCGCCAATGGTCAGCATTGCAGCGCCGCTGCCCTGGCCGAGGACACAACCTCGGCAACCCTGCAGGCGTTGTTTTCGGCGGTCGCTCAGACGGTCGCTAGCAAAGCGGTAACACCGGAGACATCAGAAGAAACAGAAGCTGCCCGGGCTTGAAATCCTTGGCAGTAAACAAGAACGGCCAGCAACATGACTGGCCGTTCTTGTTCCGTCTACCCGTGAGGGGCATCCGGTAGTCAACATAACCCCTTACAGAGGCGTTACGTTTTCCGCCTGCGGGCCTTTGGGGCCCTGGGTGACGGTGAACTGCACCTGCTGGCCTTCTGCCAGAGTACGGAAACCACCGGAGTTGATTGCGCTGTAGTGAACGAAAACGTCAGTGCCGCCTTCCTGAGCAATGAAGCCAAAGCCTTTGGATTCGTTGAACCACTTTACCTGGCCAGTCTTGGTATCGGACATCGATCTTTCCTGTCTTTCTGAAATTTTGCCCTCACGGGACGTTCTTGTTCCGCAGAGGCGGATGGCCTGAACGGACTCGGCTTCTGCCGGGGCGGAAACCATTGCTGGGAAATCCGGAGCGTACTGAGGAAAGGCAACGAAAAGCCTTGGGCAGGACGTTGAAGCGCATTCGCCAAATACCGCTGCAGAGGATCACAGCAATTTTTAGTATAGACCGAGTTTGGGGGGCGTCAATTTTTTTTGATGATCTTTTTTAAGGTTTAAATAGTTAAAAAACAGTGGGTTGTCATAACAACGCAACACAGCCCCAGCCGGATTCCAGGCAGAGCTGTGTTACTTGTTGCGGATCAGCGCCCGAACTTCGCGCTGATTTCGTCAAGGATGGCAGGGTCATCAATGGTACTGGGCACGTTGTACTTCTCGCCGTCGGCAATGTGCCGGATAACCCGGCGCAAAATCTTGCCGGAACGGGTTTTGGGCAGTCGGTCCACCACAATGGCCCGCCGGAAGCAGGCAATCGCACCGATCTTCTCCCGAACCATGTCGACCAGCTCTTCCTCCAGTTCGTCCTGATCAATGGTTGCGCCATCTTTGATCAATACCAGACCAATGGGGATCTGACCTTTCATGTCGTCATGAGCTCCCACCACGCAACACTCGGCAATGGCCGGGTGTGAGGCGACCACTTCTTCCATCTCGCCGGTGGACAGACGGTGACCGGCAACGTTGATCACGTCGTCGGTGCGGCCCATGATAAAAACGTAACCGTCGTCATCGATAAAACCACCATCGCCTGAGCTGTAGAAGCCGGGGATCGGGTCCAGATAACTTTTCTGGAAGCGTTTGTCATCGCCCCATACGGTCATCAGGCAACCCGGGGGAAGCGGCAGTTTGATGGCAATCTGGCCTTGCTCACCGGCCGGCATCTGGCTGCCTGCCATGTCGACGACCTGCACATTGAAGCCCGGTGAAGGCAGCGTTGCCGAGCCGGGTTTGGTGGCCATCATTTCAATGCCAATGGGGTTGCAGCAGATGGCCCAGCCGGTTTCGGTCTGCCACCAGTGGTCGAGGATCGGCAGGCCGGTATGCTCTTTCAGCCACTCGTAGGTGGGTGGGTCCAGTCGTTCACCGGCCAGGAAGATACGCTTGAGCGAGGACACGTCGTAACGGCTCAGTTGATCCGCTTCCGGATCTTCCTTGCGAACCGCCCGGAACGCCGTCGGTGCGGTGAACAGCATATTCACCTTGTGATCCTGAACCACCCGCCAGAACGCGCCTGCATCGGGTGTTCTTACCGGCTTGCCTTCGTAAAGAATGGTGGTGCAGCCGGTAAACAGGGGCGCGTAAACGATGTAGCTGTGGCCAACCACCCAGCCGACGTCTGAGGCTGCCCAGAACACATCACCGGGTTTGGCGTCGTACACCAGCTTCATGCTGTATTTGAGCGCTACCGCATGGCCGCCGTTGTCGCGCACCACACCTTTGGGTTTGCCGGTGGTGCCGGACGTGTACAGAACGTAGAGCGGGTCGGTCGATTTCACCGGTACCGGGTCTGCCGGTTCTGCGTTGGCGCTGATGGCTTCCCAGTCATAGTCGCGACCATCCTGCAGGGTGGCGGTAACCTGTGGTCGCTGATAGACCACGCACAATTCCGGTTTGTGGCTGGACTGTTCAATGGCTTTGTCTACCAGCGGCTTGTATTCAATAACTTTGGCCACTTCGATGCCGCAGGACGCGGTAATCAGCGCTTTGGGCCGGGCATCCTCGATGCGCACCGCCAGTTCGTGCGCGGCAAAGCCTCCGAACACCACCGAGTGGACGGCGCCCAGGCGCGCGCAGGCCAGCATGGCGATCGCAGCCTGCGGGATCATCGGCATATAGAGAATCACCCGGTCGCCTTTCTCAACGCCTCGGGCGCGCAGTGCACCGGCAAATCGCGCGACCTCGTCGCGCAGCTCTTCGTAGGTGAAGCGTTGCTGGGTATCGGTAACCGGAGAATCGTAGATCAGGGCAGTCTGCTGGCCCCGGCCGGCACGTATGTTGGCATCGAGCGCCACATCACTGGTGTTGAGGGTGCCATCAGGGAACCACTGGCCGTGACCGTTGTCGAGCGCCTGCCAGATGGTGTTTGGAGATTCGAACCAGTCAATATCCTGGGCCTGTTCGCGCCAGAAATCATCTCGTTGGTCAATTGACCGGCTGAACTCGGAGTGGTAGTTCATGCTTTCCACCTTTGCTGTTGTGCGATTTTTATACTGTGATTGTTAAGCACAACTGTAGGAGCTTTAAAAACCATGACTACTAGACCATAGGCGAAGTTACCTATTATTTGCCGGTTAACCGGCGTCGGTTTTGACCTCCGTGACCTGAGCCCGGACGGTGCCCCGGCCAAGCCTGGCGGAGATGGACGCGCCTCTTGTGAGCTGGCTGGCGTCGCGAACAATCTGATGGTGATCATCTCTTACAATCGCGTAACCACGCCCCAGAGTGGCCAGCGGGCTGACCACGTGCAGAGTCTGGGCGCTGTGGTGCAGACGATCCTGGTGTTGCCTGAGCTGGTGTCGAATGGCCGTTTCAAGCCGTTCATGGAGCCGGGCCACCTGTTCCCGGGCCGTGATCAGGGTTTTGCGCGGCGATTGGGTGGCCAGCCGTTGGTTCAGGTGGCTGGCTTTCAGTTGACTCCGGGCCAGTTGCTGGCCAATGGCTTTGTTCAGGCGCACATCCAGTTCGTCCATGCGCTGAGCCTTGTCCTGCAACTCTCTGCGCGGATCCCGCAGGCGTGCCGCAAGGTGGCCGAGCTGATTGTCCAGGCGTTGAAACAACCGGCGCGCAGACTGGCCGAGTCGCACTTCCTGTTCGCCAAGCCGGCGCAGCCACTGCAGCTGGTCAGGCGAAACCTTCTCGGCCGCCGCCGAGGGCGTAGGTGCCCTGAGGTCGGCAACAAAGTCGGCAATGGTCACATCCACTTCATGTCCGACCGCACTGACGGTGGCAATTGAGCAGTTGGCGATGGCTCTGGCGACGGCCTCTTCATTGAAACACCAGAGATCTTCCAGCGAACCGCCGCCCCGGCCAATGATCAGGACATCGGCGACGTTATGGCGCTGCGCCCGTTCGATGGCGCCAACAATGTCGGCGGTTGCTGCCTGACCCTGAACAGCGGTGGGGTAGAGCGTCACCGGAATCGCCGGGCAACGCCGGGCCAGTACGGTCAGGATGTCGTGTATGGCGGCCCCGGTCGGCGAGGTAACCACGCCGATATGACGTGGCATTGGCGGTATCGGTTTCTTCCGGGCGGGGTCAAACAGACCTTCGGTTTGTAGTTTCAGTTTCAGTGCTTCGAAGGCCTGCTGCAGGGCGCCGAGCCCGGCCGGTTCCATGTGCTCAACGATAATCTGGAAATCACCCCGATTTTCATAAAGCGTGACTTTGCCACGAATGCGGATCTGATCACCTTCGCGAGGCAGGGGGCGGATACGCTGGTTGGCGCCCCGGAACATGGCGCAGCGAATCTGGCATTTCTGGTCTTTCAGAGAAAAATACCAATGCCCGGACGACGGTTTTGAAAGTCCAGACAGCTCGCCCTCTACCCACACCTGCATGAAACTGGATTCCAGCAAATGCCGAACCTGATGATTCAGTTCGCTGACGGTCAGGGCTCTGGGGCGGGTATCCGGGTAGGGTAAGGTCAAAGGTGGTGCTCCGAGGTTATTCATACGCAATAGCCGAGAGATGGGTAAAAATAACGTAAATTCAGTAAGATGCAACTGATCGACGAAAACCTCGCGGTTTACTGTCCGCAGCCATCACTTTATAATAGATCGATTAAGGATTTTGCTTTGTTGCGCCGCCGCGAGTGCAGCGAACAAACTCCCAATTTAGCATGTTCAAAAGGCGGATCCCAATGCTGCGTATTGCCGAAGAAGCGCTCACGTTTGACGACGTTCTGCTTGTGCCCGGATACTCCGAAGTTCTTCCCCATCAGGTCAATCTTCAAACCCGGCTGACCAAAGGCATCACCCTGAACATTCCGTTGGTGTCGTCGGCGATGGATACGGTCACTGAAGCCGATCTGGCCATCGCCATGGCCCAGGAAGGTGGCATCGGCATCATGCACAAGAACATGTCGGCAGAGCAGCAGGCAGCTGCTGTTCGCAAAGTCAAAAAATACGAAAGCGGCGTGGTGAAAGACCCGATCACGGTGACGCCAGAAAACACCGTGCGTGAACTGGTGGAGATCACCATGGCCAATAACATTTCCGGGCTGCCGGTAGTGGATGGCCGCGACCTGGTCGGTATTGTGACCGGCCGTGATATCCGCTTTGAAAGTCGCATGGACACCCTGGTGCGGGACATCATGACCAAGAAAGACAGCCTGGTCACCGTCAAAGAAGGCGCCAGCCTGGAAGATGTAAAAGAGCTGCTGCACCGGCACCGGATCGAGAAAGTGTTGGTGGTCAACGATGACTTTGAGCTGCGCGGTCTGATTACCGTCAAAGACATTCAAAAAGCCAAGGATTATCCGCTGGCCTGTAAAGATGAACAGGGCCGGTTACGGGTAGGGGCAGCGGTCGGTACCGGCAGCGACACCGAAGCCCGTGTGGCGGCACTGGCGGAGGCAGGCGTAGACGTGATTGTGGTGGATACCGCCCACGGCCACTCCAGAGGCGTTATCGATCGGGTGCGCTGGGTCAAAGAAAACTACCCGGATGTGCAGGTGATTGGCGGTAATATCGCCACCTCGGCGGCGGCAATCGCCCTGGCCGATGCCGGTGCCGATGCGGTGAAAGTGGGTATTGGCCCCGGTTCAATTTGTACCACCCGTATTGTGGCGGGTATCGGTGTACCCCAGATCTCAGCAGTCTCCAACGTTGCCGCTGCGCTCAGTGACCGTGGCGTGCCGGTTATTGCCGACGGTGGCGTTCGCTTCTCTGGCGACATTGCCAAGGCTATTGCCGCCGGCGCTCACAGTGTGATGATCGGCAGCCTGTTGGCCGGTTCCGACGAGGCACCGGGTGAGATTGAGTTGTTCCAGGGCCGCAGCTACAAGGCCTACCGTGGTATGGGGTCGATCGGCGCCATGGGCCAGGGCTCCAGTGACCGTTACTTCCAGGATGCCAGCAAGGGTCTTGAGAAACTGGTGCCGGAGGGTATCGAAGGCCGCGTGGCCTGCAAAGGCCCGATGCGTAACATCGTGCACCAGCTGATGGGTGGTCTGCGGGCCTCCATGGGTTACACCGGCAGCGCAACCATGGAAGAAATGCGCACCAAACCCGAATTTGTCCGGATCACCAACGCCGGCATGCGTGAGAGCCACGTCCACGACGTGACCATCACCAAAGAAGCGCCCAACTACCGAATCGGTTAATCTTTGCCCGATCTGACACGGCCCGGTTACCCGGCCGTGTCGTTTCTTTACAGCCCGAGGACTCCATGGCTCAGAACATTCACGACCACCGCATCCTGATTCTCGATTTCGGTTCCCAGTACACTCAGCTGATTGCCCGCCGCGTGCGCGAAATTGGCGTGTATTGTGAAATCAAGGCATTTGATATCACCGACGACGAACTGAACGCATTCAACCCCAAAGGCATTATTCTGGCCGGCGGCCCGGAATCGGTTACCCAGCTGGGTGGCCCGCGAGCTCCGGAAGGGTTGTTCGACAAGGGAATCCCGGTGCTGGGTATCTGCTACGGCATGCAGACCATGGCAGAGCAGCTCGGTGGCCGCGTGGCCAGCTCCGAGAAGCGTGAATTCGGTTACGCCCAGGTGAAGGTTCGCGCCAAAGGCCCGCTGCTGACGGATATTACCGATCATCTGACCCCGGCGGGAGACTCCTTGCTGGATGTGTGGATGAGTCACGGCGACAAGGTCGTGGTAATGCCTGAAGGCTTCGAGCTACTGGCCTCCACTGAAAGTGCGCCGATTGCCGCAATGCAGGACCTGAGCCGCAACCTCTACGGTTTGCAATTTCACCCGGAGGTGACTCACACCCTGCAGGGCAAACGGATCATGGAGCACTTTGTGCTGACGATCTGTGGCTGTGAGGCGCTGTGGACACCCGCCAAGATCGTCGATGACGCGGTGCGTCAGATTCGCGAACAGGTCGGCAACGACAAAGTGCTGCTGGGTCTGTCTGGCGGTGTCGACTCCTCCGTTACTGCCGCCCTGCTGCACAAGGCGATCGGTGATCAGCTCACCTGCGTATTCGTCGACAACGGCCTGCTGCGCCTGCACAACGCCGACACCCGAGCCCACCCCGATCCCGGAGCCGCCGCCCACAGAGGCGCCTGCGGATATCGTTGACACCACCATCGCAGCCGGGGACTTCGAGACGCTGGTGGCGGCGGTTCAGGCCGCCTAGCTGGAAAGTGCCCTCCGGCAGCGCCTCGAAGGCCTCGTCTGTGGGCGCGAAGACGGTGAATGGGCCCTCGCCCCGGAGC
>JAWOAO010000020.1:0-5885 GCA_046498485.1 Marinobacter sp.
CAGCGACAGAATCGCTTCCTGCATGCGGGCGCCACCACTGGCAGAAAAGCACACCAGAGGAATACGATGCTCCAGCGACACATTGGCCGCCTGCACAAACTTCTCACCCACGACCTGGCCCATAGAGCCGCCAAGGAAATTGAATTCAAAGGCGCACGCGACCAGTGGCACACCCAAGGTGGTGCCTCTCATGACAATCAGCGCGTCTTTCTCGCCGGTGGCTTTCTGTGCCGCAGAGAGCCGATCCTTATAGCGTTTGCTGTCTTTGAACTTGAGCCGATCCCAGGGTTCCAGGCCAGCCGCAATCTCTTCCCGGCCATCCTTGTCAAGAAAGATATCCAGACGGCGACGGGCATTCACCCGAAGGTGATGGTTGCACTTCGGGCAGACATCCAGGTTCTTCTCAAGCTCCGGCTTATATAGAAACGCCCCACATTTCGGGCATTTCTTCCACAACCCCTCCGGCACACCGGTACGTTGCCGTGATTCCGAGCGAATCTTGCTCGGCATGATTTTATCCAGCCAGTTACTCATGCTCTCATCCTGTCCTTTGATACCTGGATGCCTGCCACTCAGGACGCCGGGCGATCCATGGCGACACGCATCGGGTGCAACAGCTCCGTCAGCGCCTTGGTAAGGGCGTCCGGATCTGTCTGATGTCGGGCTATTGTATCGACCAGCACACTTCCAACAATTACACCATCGGATACTCTGCCAACCGCAGCAGCAGTGTCCGCATCGCGGATGCCAAAGCCAACACCGACCGGCAAGGCCGTCAACTCATGGATATGGGCCACTTTCTGCGCCACTTCATCCACGTTGATGGTTGCCGAACCGGTCACACCCTTGATAGAAACATAGTACACATAACCGGAAGAGTGTTCGCTGATTGCCTTGATCCGCTCGTCCGTCGTTGTCGGTGCCAGCAGAAAAATCGGATCCATGTTCCGCGCAGCGAACAGGGGCGCCACTTCGTCCGCCTCTTCATACGGCAAGTCAACGGTTAGCACGCCATCCACGCCCGCATCGGCTGCCGCATCCGCAAAGGCTTCATAACCCATGGCCTCCATCGGGTTGAGGTAGCCCATCAACACAACCGGTGTCGCATTATCGGTTTGGCGGAATTCTTTGACCATGGCAATCACCTGCCGCAGCGTGGTGCCGTGGACCAATGCCCGCTCACAGGCAAGCTGGATAACCGGACCATCGGCCATGGGGTCTGAGAACGGCACCCCCAGTTCGATAATATCGGCACCGGCCTTGACCAGCGTGTGCATCAAACCCACGCTCTGATCAGGGTGCGGATCACCCGCAGTAATATAAGGGATCAGGGCTTTGCGGCCCTGATCTTTAAGCGTTTTCATTACACCTTCAATTCGGCTCATGCCTGCTCCTGCTAACTTCAGATCTCAATGCCATCGAGCTGGGCAATGGTATGGATATCCTTGTCACCGCGACCGGATATATTAATAACAATCATCTTGTCCTTGTCCATGGTCGCAGCCAGTTTGACTGCATAGGCGACCGCATGAGCCGTTTCCAGGGCCGGCATGATGCCTTCGATCTGGGTCAGCATGCGGAACCCGTCCAATGCTTCGTCATCAGTAACCGACACATAGTGGGCGCGACCAATGTCTTTCAACCAGGAGTGTTCCGGACCCACACCGGGATAATCCAGACCGGCACTGACTGAATGGGTTGCGGCGATCTGGCCGTTCTCGTCTTCCATCAGGTAGGTCCGGTTGCCGTGCAATACGCCGGGGCGGCCTGCGCACAGAGGCGCTGCATGCTGACCGGTTTCAATGCCAAGCCCGCCCGCTTCAACGCCATACATCTCAACCGACTCATCGGCCAGAAACGGATGGAACATGCCGATGGCATTGGATCCGCCGCCGACGCAAGCGACCAGGGCATCAGGCAACTTGCCGGCCTGCTCCAGAGCCTGACGACGGGTTTCGCGACCAATCACCGACTGAAAATCCCTGACCAGCATCGGGTACGGATGTGGCCCCGCCACCGTGCCGATAATATAGAAAGTATCATCAACGTTCGCCACCCAGTCGCGCATGGCATCGTTCATGGCATCCTTAAGGGTTCGGCTGCCACTCTGAACGGAATGCACTGTGGCCCCGAGCAACTTCATCCGATACACGTTCAGAGACTGCCGCTTGACGTCCTCCGCGCCCATAAACACATGGCACTCAAGACCGAGACGCGCGCATACCGTTGCCGTCGCAACACCATGCTGACCGGCTCCGGTTTCGGCAATAATACGCTTTTTGCCCAGAAAGGTGGCCAGCAGAGCCTGGCCAACCGTGTTATTCACCTTGTGAGCGCCGGTGTGGTTGAGGTCTTCACGCTTGAGCCAGATTTGCGCGCCACCGGCTTTCCCGGTTAACCGCTCAGCGAAATACAGCGGGCTCGGCCGGCCCACGTAATCCGCCAGATCTTTGTCGAAGGTAGCCTGGAATCCGGCATCATCTTTCAACCGGAGGTATTCCCTTTCCAGGGTCACCAGCGAGTCTATCAGCGTTTCCGAAACAAACCGTCCACCGAAGGCACCAAAGTGCCCTCTCGCATCCGGAAGCGCCTTCAACATTTCTTCAGTCAGTTTTACAGACACGGTGAACCTCTTTCATAAAGTCGGATAGTTTGGTGGCGTCTTTCTTGCCCTTACTCTGCTCCACCCCTCCGCTGACGTCTACAGCCCAGGGCCTGACTTCTTCAATGGCGCGGGCTACGTTAGCAGAAGACAGCCCACCGGCCAATATAAGCGGCAGTGGCCGATCGTCGGGGATCAACGACCAGTTGAAGGACTGCCCTGTTCCGCCATAGCATTGCGGATCCCAGGCGTCGACCAACAGGCCGGCAGCGTCGTGGTAATCGCTGAATGCCTGCCCGATCTGGCCAGGCACACGGACCCTGACCGCTTTGATCCAGCGGCGCTCGAAGCCACGACAGAACTCAGGCGTTTCGTCGCCATGAAACTGCAGCAGATCCAGGGGCACAGCCTGCAGCGCACTCTCAACAAATTGACGATCAGGATTCACGAACAGTCCTGTTACCGTCACGAAGGCAGGTATTCTTGCCACCAGGGCTTTCGCCTGGTCAAGCGTGACGGATCGCGGGCTGGGCTCGTAAAAGACCAGACCAATGGCATCCACGCCCAGTGCCACCGCCGCGTCGATGTCTTCAGGCCGGGTAAGGCCACAAATCTTGACACGGGTGCTCATCATTTCGATGCCGGTTGTTTAGGGTGAATGTGTGACGGCTCCACAGGAGTATTAACATCCCGTTCAAACCAGGGACTTACAAAGCCTGGCCCACAAAGGGCCTGAGGTATTTCATAACGCTCAGGGTACCCGACGTCGACCAGATACAGCCCGTGAGGCGGTGCGGTAACACCTGCGAGTTTACGGTCCTTCTGTGCCAGAACTTCAGCAACCCAATCTTCGGACTCCTTTCCGGTACCCACTGCCATCAACGCACCTGCAATGTTGCGCACCATATGGTGCAAAAACGCATTTGCCTGCACATCTATTACGACAAAGTCACCACAACGGCTTACCGAAATTTGCTCAAGAAAGCGAACGGGCGTTCTGGACTGGCAGCCTGCTGCTCTGAATGACGTAAAATCGTGTTCGCCAACCAGCGCCTGAGCCGCTTTGTACATGCGGCCGATGTCCAGCGGCCGGGACGTCCAACTGACCTGCCCTCGCTGGATTCCAGGCCTCACCGGCCTGTTATAGATAACATAACGGTAGCGGCGGTAAACGGCGGAGAAGCGCGCGTGAAAATCGTCGACGGCATTGCCGGCCCAATGCACAGCAATGTCTTCCGGAAGCGCCGTATTCATGCCCATCACCCATGAACGCAGGTTTCTCACGGAAGAGGAATCAAAATGAGCAATCTGGAAACTGGCGTGCACTCCGGCGTCGGTTCGACCAGCACAGACCAGATCGACCGGATGATCCGCCACCTTTGCCACCGCTTTGGTCAGCTCCGTCTGAACAGACCGAACCCCGCTCTTCTGATGTTGCCAGCCGTGAAAACGGCGGCCGTCGTATTCAAAAATGATCACGACCCGGCCGTTGCCAATCGTATTGTCTGTGGTCAAAGGTTGAGGATTGAGAAACAAGAGTCGATCCGCTGAAGGTGTCTGCTTAAAAACAAAGCGCCGGCCTGATGGCCGGCGCTTTGTCATGGTGACGAGATTATAACGGATCAGGAGAGATTTTTAAGGAGCTCCTGAGCTTCTGTCTGTTGCTCGACGTCACCTTCCAGTGTGACCTCTTCCAGAATATCCCGAGCGCCGTCACTGTCTCC
Source organism: Marinobacter sp. (assembly GCA_046498485.1). Lineage (GTDB taxonomy): Bacteria > Pseudomonadota > Gammaproteobacteria > Pseudomonadales > Oleiphilaceae > Marinobacter. The sequence continues at coordinate 4,327 of JAWOAO010000020.1, forward strand.
CATCTCGATGTAGGCTCGCGCCAGATCCAGCTTGGTAGCGGCTTCATCAGTACCCGCCAGGAAGTCGAATTCGTCTTCCTCGCCCAGATCGTTGTCATCGATGTCAAATACTGAGCCCTGCTCAGGCTTGCCATCGAGAGCTTCAGATGCCAGCTCATTTTCAGACCCGGACACCGGATCTTCCGGGCTTTCATTCTGCACAAGATCGGACGGCAACTCGGACTCCGAAAACTCCTCCATCAACGCGAGGTCTTCATCGGAGACATCCAGCTCCAGATCATCCAGAGTCGATTCGCTGAGATCCAGGTCTGCAGGGCCCTCTTCTTCACCGGCCACTTTGTCCAGTTCAGCGTCAAGCTCATCAAGGAACGATTCATCGAGAAAGTCATCAGATTCGGATTCCGCTACCGCATCGACTTTGGGCTCTGGCGGCTGAGCTGGCTTGTCATCCTCAAGAACCGTCTCGAAATCGAAACTGAAATCATCTTCGGGCGACTCCGCAGGCTCAGAGTCTTCAAGATCCATTTCAAGAGAGGAGAAATCCGACTCTTCAACTTTTTCCGGATCGTCAGCCTCAAGATCACCAGCTTTCTCTAACCCGGAGAGATCATACTCAATCAGATCATCGGGGGCGTCTGTTTCTTCCGCTACGTCAGATTCCAGCTCACCGAATTTGTTCTCGATTTGCGGCTCGGCGCTGGCTTCGAACTCCTCAGCCTTCATGCCATCTGACAATTCCCAATCTTGCTCGAGCGAACTCTCGTCGACCCGGTCAGCACTGCCCAGCGAATCCGAGCGCAGCTGAGATTCGAGGTCATCGATGCTCGGCATGGATTCCGCTTCCGCCAGGCGCTCGCGAAGGGCATTCGCTTCGGCAGCGGCGGTGGCGTCGTCCAGTGCTTCAATCTCGTTGAATTGCTTTTCGAACGAGGCACGATCCTGGCTGTCTGCATAGACTGCCAGAAGCTTCAGACGAAGGTCCGCGCGAGCTGGCTCCCGCGAAATTGCGGTTTCGAGTGTCTGTGCCGCCTGGTCGTGGCGACCATAGGCAATATAGGTGTCGGCTTCTGCCAGCGCATCACCTGTTTCTTCATGCCCCGCAGACGCTTCTTCCAGGTTCAGATCGAAGGAATCGTTGGCATCGCCCTCTTCACTGTTCAGCTGGTCGTAGAACGCTTTTTCGCGGTTGGCGTTGCGGCGCGCCACCAGCAATAGCAGCAACAACAGAAGCACCAAACCGCCACCCAGGGCAACCTGATACATCGTGTTATTGGTGATCGCCTCGATCACGTTGGCCGGGAATCCTTTGTCAGCAACCGGCCGAGGCTGCTCCCTCGGCGGCTCTGCTGCCGGCGCTGGGGCTACAGCCACTTCGGGGCCCCCTGCATCCTGCTCGGTCTGATCAGTCGCGCTCAGTTCTTCAGCAGCGTCCGCCGTTGTTTCATCGGCAAACTCATCTTCTGCTTGCCTATCAGCGGCATCCGCCAGCAGCGCTTGATCTGCAGCCTGATCAGGCTCGGCAGCTTCGTCGACAGACGCCCCGCCCTGTTCCTCCGGCA
>JAWOAO010000194.1:0-3353 GCA_046498485.1 Marinobacter sp.
CTTCCGGTTTGTCTGGAACGGGGTGCTGGGTAAATGGGGTGAATATGTGCGCACCATCAGGCAGATGCGCTACATCTCCAAGTGGTTCTTCATTGGCGCCATCTTTGGCGGACCGATGGCCATCTTCGGCTCGTACCTGGCGATGGGCTATATCGGCGGCGCGTTCGCGGCGATCTCGGCACTGATGTACCCGATAATCGGTGCCACGCTGGCCAGGCTCTGGTATCAGGAGAAGATCACCCGGCGCGCAGCGGTGGGTATCTTCATCATTCTGGCCGGCGGCATCACCGTCTATGCACCGGGCATTATCGGTGAACTCACCGGTACCGGCGACGCTGGCTGGCTGGGCTACCTGGGCGGCGCGATGGCAGCGCTGGGCTGGGGTATCGAAGGCGCGATTGCCGGTCGCGGGCTTGATGTAGCGGATCCGGACGTCGGCATTACCGTACGATTCACCGCCGAGGTACTGTATTGGGTTGTACTGATTCTACCGGCGATCTACCTGTTCACTGATCAGCCAGTAGTGGATCTGGTCATGGCCACATTCAACTGGGCAGCAATGGGCTGGCTTACCCTGGCCGGCGTCACCTTCGCTTTCTGTTACGTGTCCTGGTACAAGTCCTTCCCGCTGATTGGCGTAGGCCGCGGGCAGGCGATTGCAGCACTGTACGGACTGTTTGCGGTTATTTTCCTCGCCGCTTTCACGCTCGACTTCCCGGAGTGGAATTTCCTCGCAGGCCTGGTTCTGTTCGTTACCGGCGGATTCGTAATGTACACGGAAAACAACGAAGTGCTCGAAGTTGTACGAGCCGTATCCAGTGACAGCGAAACGTCCAACAGCTCCGCCAAAGCGGCCAACGTGTAAGCACAGGAGCCACCATGAACACTTTGCACATGAAGGGCCGTATTCTTCAGTTGATCAATGCCACGCAAGACGCGGGCATCTGGGACTGGCAGGTAACCGACGCGCTGATGAAGGAATTTGATCTCAGCGGCGCCTATTGGCGCGGCAACACTCGAGTCACGCTGGCGGACCTGTTCTCCAGCGGCATTATCGAAAGCGTCGAGGAGGAACTCGATGACCAGGCCTACTTTGGCGCTGGCCGGGTCCTGTTCAAGTTCCGGCTCAATGACTTTGGTCGGCAACGTATGCGTGACACCGCACTGGCTTGAATGCCAGTGCGATCCTGTAAACTTAACAAGGAGAAATCATGTCTGATTTCTGGGGTTATCCGGGGGCTGACATCGTCGCCGTCGTCGTCATCATCGTACTGAGCAGCCTTGCTCTGTACCAGGCACGTACCTTTGTAACCAAGCTCTGAAAGCAAAGAACTGGTCGCCCTTGCGGGCGCCAGCACTGGTGCAATAATCTGGCGGGCTCTTAGCGCGTAGCGTTCTACCCCTCCAGATCAGGCACTGGGTCCTCTCCAGCAAAGATCGATAACACCTGTTTGAAAGAAGCCTCTGGTACTGAGCGCAATGTTACTGGCTGCCCGGTGACCGGATGACTGAAAGCCATAACGGTTGCGGCCAGCATCAGCCGGCTTTGGCCGAAACGTTCGGCGAAATAATGGTTGTGCCGGGTACGACCGTAATTGGTGTCGCCAATGATCGGGTGGCTGATGTGCTGCATATGTCGACGCAGCTGATGTTTGCGACCTGTTTTCGGCGTCAGCTCCACCAGGCTGTATCGGCTGGCCGGGTAACCTTCGATCTCGACCGGGATCTCCGCCGTCGCCAGCCGGCGGAAACAGCTGTATGCCTCGCGCAGTGGTTGCTCTTCACCCTTGCAGCGTCGATCAGTCGGATGTTCGCGTAGAGGGTGGTCGATTACTCCGGCCTCGGGCATCCAACCCCGCACCATGGCCAGGTATGTCTTTACGACTTTTCCATCCATGAACATTTTCCCCAGGGCGCTTGCCGTGGCCGGGTCCCGGGCAAACAGGAGCACACCCGAGGTCGGACGATCCAGTCGATGCAACGGGTAAACATGTTTCCCGCCATTGAGCGCGCGGGCGTATTGCAATGCAAACTCGGTCTCATGGCGATCAATTGGGCTACGGTGTACCAGCAGGCCCGCTGGCTTGTGCACAGCAAGGAGCCAGGTGTCCCGGTAGATCTCATGCAGAGGGTTGATATCAGTCACGCTGCTTTATCCGGCAGGATCGCGCACGCACAGGGATTTTCTACTGCCATCAAGCTGCTCTATATGCCGGTCAGGGGGAGGCAAGTCTAACCCAAATGATCTATTCCCCGGCTCGACGATATTTTCGGGAAAAGCGCACGCCGATTGTCTTATCAGTATCGCGGCCAGCACCGGCTGGATCCGCTCCCCCGGGACGCCAGACTCCTGCGGCAGAATAAAAAGCCTGAATGGTGCCACAACATGCCATTTGCCGACGCTGGCTCACGCCGCCTACACTCAGCCAGGCCAACCTGACAGCCAACCAAGGACAAACCATGAGCTTCGATACCCCTCTCTACCTGTGCGGCCCTTTGCGGGAACCGAAACAGATGCTTGCCGACCAGGAATACAGTGGACACACCTCCATTCACGACGACAGCATGGCGGCAAAACTGGGTTTCAAGGCCGGTCCGATCGAAGGCCCTACCCACTTCAGTCTTTTTGCGCCGCTGTTGGCAGAGATCTGGGGGCAGGCCTGGTTCGAACGCGGCTGCTTCTCCGCACATTTCCAGAACATGGTGGTAGAAGGTGAGCTGGTACGTGCATTCGTCGAACGTCCGTCACCCGGTGCAACCAGCGCACGCGCCTGGGCAGAGAAAGCTGATGGCACACCGGTCCTGGAAGCCAGCGCCAGTCTCGGCCCGGATCATGGCAAAACCCTGCTGGATCAGCGTATGGCAAAACTGCGTCCACCGGAAAAGCTGGTCATTCTGTCCGACCTGCATGTGGGAATGACCGGCGCCAAAGATGAAAAAGTGCGTATGGATGCTGACCAGCATATGGGCAACCTCTACCCCTTTTCGCTGACGCAGAAGCTTGAGGGTATTACCGAGAACTCGCCGTGGTATTCCGACCCCGCCAGCACACCCTGGAAACGGGCGATCATTCCGATGGAAATGGTCAGCGTGCTTGCCGAATACACCAGCAAGAAAGCGGAGTTTCCAGTCAAGCAGCCGGTCATCGGCCTGTTTGCCGATCAGGAAATCCGCATGATCGATGGCCCATTGTTCGTCGGCGAGGATTATCTGATCCGCCGCGAGATCGTTGCGTTGTCCGAGAGCAAGCGCACGGAATCCTACTGGGTGCTTTCCAACATCTATGACGCCAGCGGTGAGAAGCTCAAAGCGCAGATGCTGCTCAACCATGCCACCCTGAAGCACTCTTACGC
>JAWOAO010000202.1:0-3080 GCA_046498485.1 Marinobacter sp.
TCTATCGAATTCGAGACTTGGAAAAGCTGCGGATTTCTATTCGAAGGCACTTCTCTATGACAGCTGGGACAGGTTTGATCCGAGGGAGGCCCGAATCTCTCTTGCAGCTCTGCATTCACCGGATACCAGGAATCCGCCGTGTCCCGGTCCAGTTCAGGTTGTTTACGTTCGTCAAAGGCACTTTGCAGTTCGTCCGCCAGCGACCCGAGATGTCTGACCAGGCCGGCGGTAACAATGCGGGTTTCAGCAGCCAGTTCCGCCAGCGCATCCGGTAGTTCGCCATCGGGGTAACGCCATTGCGCGCTGCGCCGCTCCTCGTTGAAGTCCCAGCCGGTATTCTGCTCTACCTCTTCGTACACCCTGGCCAGCGCAATATCCAGATCCCGGCCCGAGGTGCTGATTTTTTCAACCGCTTTGGTTGCCTGAGAGCCACCCGGCAACCAGGGCTGCATCTTCACCAACGCCTGCGACAGCTGTTTCAGCCACTGCCGGGTGGCGCTGATCGGCACTGACGCGGCAAAGTGATTGAGCGCCTTTTCCGGCAGGTGGTGGGCTTCGTCAAAGATGAACAGCGCGTTTTCCGGCTCGGGCAGAATGGCACCGCCGCCCAGCGCCAGGTCGGCCAGCACCAGGTCGTGATTGGCCACTACCACATCGGCTTCATCCAGATCCTTGCGGGCATCAAAAAACGCACAACTGTCAAAATAGGCACAGTGGCGATTGGTGCACTGGCGATGGTCGGTGGTGACCTGGCGCCAGATGTCATCGGGAATCTGCTCTGGCCAATGGTCGCGGTCACCATCCCATTCCCGGGAGCCATAGCTTGCCAGCATCTTCTCGAACGTCACCCGGCTGGCGGCTTCGTCATCCACCGGCTGTTCCAGCAAAAACAGCGACATGCTCTCGCTGTCGCCGTGACCCTCCTCGTGCAACCTGGATTCCAGTCGCGACATACACAGGTAGCGGCCGCGGCCTTTGGCCAGCGTCCAGCTGAAGTCCAGTTTGCTGTGTTTGCGCAGATCCGGCAGATCTTTGAGGACAATCTGATCCTGCAGCGCCACGGTCGCGGTCGAGATCACCAGGGTTTTACCCAGCGCTTTGGCCACCGGAATAGCCGCGATCAGGTAGGCCAGGGTTTTACCGGTACCGGTACCCGCCTCCACCACACAGGTCGCCGGCGGCGAGGTACGTTGGCCATCGTTATCGGTAATGTCTGCCATATAGCGGGCAATTTCGGCAATCATCAGGCGCTGGCCGTAGCGGGCCCGGATATCCTTACCCGCCAGCACATCACGATAGCCTTGCTGGATCTGCTGTTTAACGTTGTCGGTCAGCGCCATTATCGTGGGCTCACCCAGTCACGCACCGTTCCGACCCGGAAGCGCTGACTGCCCCGGCTCAGGATCACGCCGTCGTCGGTGACGCGCTCAACGGTCAGGTTACCAAAGGTATCCCCGGGGCGAAGGTAGTGGTTGTTGATCATGACACGGCTGGCCGCGGGGTCGGACGAATAGATATGGCTGTTGAAGGTCAAATCAGGAACACTCTTTTGAAACGATAACGGTAACTCGACAAGGTGTGGCACCCTGCCCTGAGAGTCGGATGGCGTCAACCGGGTTGCCCGCACTGACTGGTCCGGCACGATAACCAGCGGCGCTTCGTTGCGCGTCTCCGCCACAGGTTGGTTCAACAGCGCATTATCGGCCAATGGCTCCTCCTCCAGCGCCCCACCGGGTACATCGGCAACGGGTGAGACTATACCCACCGGCGCAGACACCGGACCTTGCGCAAGCTCTGGCGCATCAGGTTCCGCCGACGACGGTGGCCACAGCAGATAAGCCATCACCATGGCATTAACCAACAACGCGATGACCACCCACACTACGGGCGACACCGGCTTTTTCTTCGGGCGCCAGACCATCTGAGCCTGCTGGCCCAGATCTGGCACCTTGCCCTGCCGGCGCTCCGTTTCTGATTTTCTCAAGGCATCAAGAATATAAGACATAAGCTACCCGTTACTGGCCACCCGGGCCGCTACCAGCCGGGGAACATCCGTACCCAGGTCGTTATTGATCTGAATGATGGTCATGGGACCGGCAATGCCATCGACCGTCAGGCCGCGGGCTTTCTGATACCAGCGCACCTGTTCTCTGGTCGTCAGCCGCTTGATCCGGGCACTCTCGGCACTGGATTCAGCAACCCGGTCGGCCAGCTGCATCATGCGCGCGTCCATCCACAGCTGCTCGCCGGAAGAGCCGCCGAAGAAACCATCACCACTCATGTATTCCGGAATACGCCAGAGTACCTGAAAATCACCGAACCAATACCCCTCTAACTGGCGAAACGGAATTTCACGAGTTTCACCAGCCAGCTCGATCACCGCCTCGTCGTCATTCAGCGAACGTAAGACCACATAGCCGGTCTCGCCCTGGGCATTACGCAGCTGCAAGATCGCGGGCCGGTTCAGGAACTCCAGGCTTCGGCGACTGCCCTGTTGCTGCAGGCAACCGAGCCCAACCGTGCTGGCGAATTCACAGGCCGCAGGGAACTGGCCGACGTCATAAGCTTCGCCCCAGAGGTCGAATAATGCTCCGAAGGCAGCAGGAAGGCTCTGCGTGTGGCGCCCGAAATCAAAGGCCGGAGCTTCGGGTTGCAGTCCAACCTCATCAGCCGATACCGCCGGCAGCTCCCGCAAATCCTCTTCATCGACATCAGCGGCCCGCTCAATTTCACCAGACACCACCGGCACGTCAAGATCATCCGCCAACAACGAATCGTTGGCAGGCATATACCACAACCAGGCGCCGCCGAAGACGGCAATCAATAACAATAGCGCCAGCGGAGCGATATGGCCGCCACGAGACACTTCACCGCGTCCGCCGGGCCAATACAATCGTTAAACAAACTCCGTCGTAACAAACCTCTCCTTCAGGACATTGAACATCTATGCAGGGATCAGCATCTGGGTAACAAGCCCCTTCGTTACAAACCTCTCCTTCAGGACATTGCACATCTATACAAGGATCAGCATCTGGGTAACAAGCCCCTTCGTAACAAACCTCTCCTTCAGGACATTGCAC
>JAWOAO010000324.1:0-3543 GCA_046498485.1 Marinobacter sp.
GATCAGGCCAATCTTGCTGATCCGAACCCGGAACAAGTGGAAGGCGAGGCCTTGCCCAAAGAGTATGCCTACAGTCTGCACATGACGCGCTGGTTGTTGGCGTTGGAGCCGACGGCCTCCGCGCGCATGCAGATTGCCTGCCGGGCTCAGCATATCGAGCGCTGGACCATGCCGCGCAGTGACTTTGGCGAAGGCCGCACCAATTACTATCAGTGGCGTCAGGCCTGCGGCCGTATGCACGGCCGGCGGGCGGCAGAGATTATGGCTCAGTGCGGTTTTCCGCAAGAAGAGTGCGAGCGGGTAGAAACCATCCTGACCAAGCGCGAGCTGCGCCAGGATCCGGACACCCAATTGCTGGAAGACGTCGCCTGCATGGTGTTCCTGGAGCGCTATTTTGCTAGTTTCTACAGCGATAATCCGGATTACGAGCGGGAGAAGTGGCTGACCATCGTGCGCCGCACCTGGGGCAAGATGTCGCCCCGTGGCCATGAGGCAGCGCTTAAGCTGGCGGAGGGGATGCCAGCGCACCTGCTGGAGCTCTTGCAGGAAGCTTTGTCAGAGTCCGGGAACTGAGCGGTGCACAGGACAGCGGGTACGGCCGGCCGTACCCGCTGTCCTGTCTAGACTTCTGAGTTAGTCTTCCGGGAAGAAAAGCTCTTTCAGTTTTTCACCGGGCTTTGGCGCTCGCATGAAGGATTCACCGACCAGATAGCCATAGATACCCCGGGCCGTCATGGCTTCGACGTCGGCTCGGGTCATAATGCCGCTTTCAGTGATGGTCAACCGGTCCTGGCCAATGCGCTGGTGCAGCTCGAAGGTGGTCTCCAGCGACACTTCAAAGTTATGCAGGTTGCGGTTGTTGATGCCGACCAAGGGCGTGCTCAGGGTAAGGGCGTCGTCCATTTCTTCACCGTCATGCACTTCCACCAGTACATCCAGCCCAATGTCGTGGGCAATGCCTTCGAGTTCCTGCATCTGGTCTTTGCTCAGGCAGGCGGCGATCAGCAGAATGCAGTCGGCACCGATGGCCCGACTCTCATAGACCTGATACGGCGCCACCATGAAGTCCTTGCGAATCACCGGCAGACTGCAGGCGGCGCGGGCGGCTTTCAGATAGTCTTCGTGGCCCTGGAAGAAGTCCTTGTCGGTCAGTACCGACAGGCAGGCCGCGCCGCCTTGCTCGTAGCTTTCGGCAATGCGTTCTGGTTCAAACGGATCCCGCAGAATGCCCTTGCTGGGTGAGGCTTTTTTGATCTCGGCAATGATGGCCGGTCGCTGAGCTTCGATGCGAGTGCGTAAGGCACTGGCAAAGCCGCGAGCTGGCGCTTGATCACCGGCCATGGCTTTCAGGTCCGCGATGGAAACCTTCCGCTTACGCTCTTCCATCTCTTGCCATTTGCGATCGACGATTTTCCGCAGGATCGTGGGCGTCTTGTCTAAATGTCGTTCAGTCATAGCGGGCCCGTATAATGTATGCGAGACCGACTGTGGGAAGGCTTGCCAAAACTGTCTGTAGCCATGGATGGCTACAGCCAAGCCCTACAGGGACGTACTTGTGGGCGTGTTTTGGCAAGCCTTCCCGCAGCCGGTCGTCCGGCTGGGAGATTAAATGTGTGGTCTTAAAAGCACTGTGAAAAGTCAGCCAGCTCGGACATCTTGCCCGCAGCCAGGCCGGAGCCCATGGCGTCCAGCGCCATGTCGACGCCTTCTTTGGGGGTTCTGGCCAGGCCGGCAATATAGATGGCGGCGCCGGCGTTCAGGGCGATCAGGTCGCGGGCCTTCTCGGTGGTTTCATCGTGCTGGCGACCAAACGCGGCTTTGATCAGCTGCAGGGATTGTTCCGAGGAATCGACGTCCAGACCGACCAGCGACTGGCTCTTGATGCCCAGGTCTTCCGGGTTGATGTCGTACTCGGTAATTTCGCCGTGCTTCAGCTCCGCCACATGGGTCGACGAGGCCAGGCTGATTTCGTCCAGGCCGTCTTTGGAATGCACCACCATGATGTGCTCGGCGCCGAGCCGCTGCAGCACTTCCGCCATCGGCCGGCACAGTTCCCGGGCGAAGACACCGATCAACTGACGTTTCACGCCGGCCGGGTTGGTCATCGGGCCGAGAATATTGAAGATAGTACGGCAGCCCAGTTCCTTGCGCGGGCCAATGGCATGCTTCATGGCGCCGTGGTGGGCCGGCGCAAACATGAAGCCGACACCGATCTGCTCCACGCAGCGGGCCACTTCTTCCGGTTTCATGTTCAGGTTGATGCCGGCTTTTTCGATCAGGTCGGCGCTGCCGCTCTTGGACGACACGCCACGGTTGCCGTGCTTGGCGACAAACCCGCCGGCGGCGGCCACCACGAACGCGGCGGCCGACGACACGTTGAACAGGTTGGCGCCATCGCCACCGGTACCAACAATGTCTATCAGGGGTTCGGCGTTGACAGTCACGCCGGTAACGAGCTCCCGCATCACTTCGGTGGCGCCGGTGATTTCGTCGATGGTTTCGCTTTTCAGGCGCAGGCCCATCAGAAAGGCGCCGATCTGGGCGTCGGTGGCTTCGCCGTTCATGACGATGCTCATGACGTCCCTCATTTCGTCCCGGGACAGATCCAGGTTGGACGCAATGCGGTTGAGTGCTTGTTTCATGTCCATGGCGGATTGGCCTCTTGTTATGTTCTCAGGAAGTTGCGCAGCAGCTCGTGGCCCTGTTCGGTCATGATCGACTCGGGGTGGAACTGCACGCCTTCGATGGGCAGGGTCTTGTGGCGAACGCCCATGATCTCTTCGATGGAGCCGTCGTCATTGCGGGTCCAGGCGGTGACTTCCAGGCATTCCGGCAGGGTGTTCTTGTCGATCACCAGGCTGTGGTAACGAGTCGCCTGCAACGGATTGTTCAGGCCGCGAAAGACACCCAGGTCCTGGTGGTACACCGCCGACACCTTGCCGTGCATGACCCGGCCGGCACGGATGATGTCGCCGCCAAATACCTGGCCTATGGCCTGGTGGCCCAGACAAATGCCCAGGATCGGAAGTTTGCCCGCAAAGTGGCGGATGGCGGCCATCGAAATGCCGGCTTCATTCGGCGTGCAGGGTCCCGGGGACACCACCAGACGTTCGGGCTGCAGAGCCTCGATCTGCTCGATGGTGATGTCGTCGTTCCGGTACACCTGCACCTCGGCACCCAACTCGGCCAGATACTGAACGACGTTGTAGGTAAAAGAGTCATAGTTGTCGATCATCAGCAGCATAGCGATTCTAACCGTCCGTTTGATCAGTGGATTTTATCGCCACGCTGGCGGTGTTGCTCACGAAGTAACGCACAGTAACGGTGGCCTGGACTGTGCGCTAAACAGGACACGGATTATTGCAGCCCGCCGGCCCCGGTACAATAACGGGTTGCCGGGGTGAAAACTGACCAGGTTGCGGGGCCGCCTCATTCCAGCAAGGCCACCGACTTGATCAGCGCATACAGCCGGGTTCCGGTTTCAAGATTCAGCTGGCGCACCGCCCGTGCGGTGACTTCGGCCAGGATCAGCTGGCCATCGGC
>JAWOAO010000250.1:0-4130 GCA_046498485.1 Marinobacter sp.
CGTGGTCGGCGACCTGTTCGGTGACGGCAAGATGTTCCTGCCTCAGGTAGTCAAAAGCGCCCGGGTAATGAAGCAGGCCGTGGCGCACCTGATTCCCTACATTGAGGCGGAAAAATCCGGGCAGCAGCAGGCCAAGGGCAAGATCCTGATGGCCACCGTGAAGGGCGATGTGCATGACATCGGCAAGAACATCGTGGGCGTGGTGCTGCAGTGCAACAACTACGAGGTGATCGACCTCGGCGTGATGGTGCCTTGCGACAAGATTCTGGCAACCGCGAAGAAAGAAAACGTCGACATTATCGGCCTGAGCGGATTGATTACCCCGTCCCTGGACGAAATGGTGCATGTTGCCCGCGAAATGCAGCGACTGGACTTCAAGATTCCGTTGATGATTGGCGGGGCCACCACCTCCAAGGCCCACACGGCGGTGAAGATCGAGCCCCATTACAAGAACGATATGGCGCTGTATGTATCGGATGCGTCCCGTTGCGTAAACGTGGCCTCGCAGTTGCTCAGCAAAACCGCCAAACCGGCGTTGGTCGAAGCTGCCCGCAAGGAATACGATGAAATTCGCGAGCGCCGCAAGAACCGGGGTGTACGCACCAAACTGGTGTCACTGAAAGAAGCACGTGACCGCGCCCCTGACATCCGTTTTGAGGGTTATGAACCGCCCCACCCCCTGTTCACCGGTGTTCGGGTATTTGAGGACTATGATCTGAACGAACTGGTTGATTACATCGACTGGACGCCGTTCTTCATCTCCTGGGATATTTCCGGCAAATACCCGGCCATTTTTGACGATCCCAAACGGGGCGAAGCGGCGCGCAGTCTGTTTGAGGATGGCCAGAAAATCCTCAGACAAATGATCGATGAAAAACGGATAACCGCCCGTGGCGTGGTTGGTTTCTGGCCGGCCAACCGTCGTGGTGACGACATTGTGGTGTACACCGACAACACCCGCACGGCCGAGTTGACGACCCTGCACAGTCTGCGCCAGCAAGATGAGAAAGCCCCGGGCAAACCGATGATGTCGCTGTCGGACTTTGTCGCGCCCGAAGATTCACACAAAATTGATTACGTGGGCGGTTTTGCAGTGACCACCGGTATCGGCGCCGAGGAGTTCTCGCTGGAGTTCAAGGACAAGCACGACGACTATAACGCCATCATGGTCAAAGCCCTGGCTGACCGGCTGGCAGAAGCCTTTGCCGAACGCATGCATGAGCGGGTCCGCAAGGAATTCTGGGGTTACGCCACGGAAGAGCAAATGGCCAGCGAAGACCTGATCAAAGAACGCTATCAGGGCATCCGCCCGGCACCCGGCTATCCCGCCTGTCCGGATCACACGGAAAAGGCAACGCTGTTCAAACTGCTCGAAGCCACCGACAACATCGGCCTTGAGCTGACAGAAAGCTTTGCCATGTACCCGACGGCGGCGGTTTCAGGCTGGTACTTTGCACACCCGGAATCCAGATATTTCGCGGTCGGCATGATTGGCGTTGACCAGGTTGAGGACTATGCTGAACGCAAGGGCATATCCAAAGCTGAAGCAGAGCGGTGGCTGATGCCGAGCCTGGCCTACGATCCGGCAGAATAGAAAAGGCGATGTAGATGAGTGACCTTGCTGATAACGAGGACAACAAAAAACAGAAAAAGCCTGACTCGCCAGGCATTCTCAAAATCATGCAAACCGTCTTTGCCGGCGCTCTGGGCGTTCAGTCCGAGAAGCGCCGGCAGGAAGATTTCTCCGGCCACAGCCCGCTGCCGTATATCCTGGCGGGGCTGTTATTCGGTGCAGTCTTCGTGGGCGGGCTGATCCTGGTTGTGAAACTGGTGCTGGCCAGTCAGTAAGCTACTGGCTGGATACCCAGACCACGGCAAAGACAACCGCAAGCATTACCAGTAATACGGCGGCCACGGCATCGGCACTGCTGTCTGATTTGGCGGTCTTTTTCATAGTTTACCCCTCGTTTAATTCTGTTTTTATTATCAATACTGTCGCTTTCATTAAAGCAGGAAATTCCTGCTCGTCCAGTTCCTGCGCCCTCCTCGCTCTGCCTCTGCTTATCACCTGAATCGATAATGATATCTTGAAATAATCATTTTAAGAATAAAAACCCGGTGTTATCCTGCCCTACAGGAATAAGGCGCTGTTTTAAAGGCGCCCTCAATCAACAGGTACTTCTGAAGTAAGCAGGCAGGACGTCACCCTATGTACGTTTATGATGAACACGACCGGCAAATCGCCGCAGAACGTGTTGCCCAGTTTCGAGATCAAACCGCGCGCGCCCTCACCGGCGAGTTGGCGGAAGAAGAGTTTCTTCCGCTCCGCCTGCAGAACGGGCTTTATGTCCAGCGTTTTGCTCCCATGCTGCGAATCTGCGTGCCTTATGGCATGTTGCGCTCGGATCAACTCCGCAGGCTGGCACGGATCACCCGTGATTACGATAAGGCCTATGCTCACTTCACCACCCGCACCAACATTCAGCTGAACTGGCCCAACATCGAGGATGTGCCTGATATTCTGGCGGAACTGGCGGAGGTCGAAATGCACGCCAACCAGACCAGCGGTAACTGCATCCGTAACACCACCACTGACCAGTTCTCCGGGGTTCAGGCGGATGAAATTGCCGATCCGCGCCCCTACTGCGAAATCATCCGCCAATGGTCGACCTTCCATCCTGAGTTTGCCTTTCTGCCTCGCAAATTCAAGGTTGCGGTTAATGCCTCGGAAAAAACCGACAGGGCGGCGATTCAGGTGCATGACATTGGCCTGCAGCTGGTTCGCAATGATCAGGGTGAACTGGGGTTTCGGGTTCATGTCGGCGGTGGCCTCGGCCGCACGCCGATGGTGGCGCCGGTTATCCGGGAGTTTCTGCCGGAACTGGACCTGCTCACCTACCTCGAAGCGGTTTTGCGGGTCTATAACCGCTATGGTCGCCGTGACAACAAGTTCAAGGCACGTATCAAGATTCTGGTGAAAGCGCTGACGCCGGAAGGCTTTGCGGAGAAAGTCGAAGCTGAATGGGCCCACATACGCACCTCCCCGACCCGACTGACGCCCGATGCCGTGAGCAAGTTTCAGAGTTACTTCACCGAGCCCGCTTACCAGGCTCTGGAAAATGCCACAGACTTACTGAGCAAACAGCGCTTCGAAAACCGGGACTTCGACAAATGGCTGACCCACAACGTCGGTGAACACAAAAAGCCCGGCTACGCCTGCGTCACCTTTACCCTGAAGAAAACCGGCACGCCCCCGGGTGACGTCACCGACTATCAGCTGGAGCAGCTTGCCGAGCTGGCCGACCAGTACAGTTTTGGTGAGATCCGTGCGACTCATGAGCAGAACGTGGTGCTGGCCGATGTACGCCAGGATCAGTTATTCGGACTGTGGCAACGCATTGTTCCGCTGGGTTTTGCCACCGCCAATCTGAACACTCTGACCGACGTAATCTGTTGCCCGGGCGGCGATTTCTGTGCCCTGGCCAACGCCAAGTCGATTCCGGTGGCAGAAGCCATTCAGCGTCGTTTTGACGACCTGGATTACCTGTATGATCTCGGCCCGATTGATCTGAACATCTCCGGCTGTATGAACGCTTGCGGCCATCACCATGTTGGCACCAAAATCCAGATCGGCAGGCCCGCCATACAACGTCACGGCAACATTTGTCTCGGTGCTCCGGTCGTAGCTAGGTGGACGACGGCCGTTGCGTAGCTGGCCCGCGTAGATGATGTTGACGCCACGGCCAGTCCTCTCCACGAGACCTATGCGTTTGAAGCAATCAGCGAGCCGGGGATTGCGTGGCCGTGGGCCGACGCGCAGGATGTTGTTAGGGCGGACACCGTGCACGAAGCTCCCGGGATTGCTGATCATAACCCGATCTTCGTACAGCTGAACGTGGACGGCTCCCAGGGTGTGATAATCACGGTGCGTCAGAGCGTTGTTCAGTGCCTCCCGAAAGCCTCGAGGGTCATACGCCGGGATGCCAACCCGAAAGAGCCCCACGTTAACCTCTCGCTCGTCATTCCGTAGTTCAAATCCCTCAAGGATCCGCTCGACAGTACGGAGCAAGGGCCAACGATAGAATTTGTTAACCGTGACGTCGGTGCCGTGAAGGACCTGAAAAGCCACC
>JAWOAO010000105.1:0-6014 GCA_046498485.1 Marinobacter sp.
CACTCGGGAGCCTCGTGCGGCATGCCGTACCACTGGCTCCAGACCTCCAGGTCTTTAAGCCGGAAATCAGCAGACAGATCCACCACCCGCACCCCGGCCTGCATCAGTTCTGGCACCATGCGCATGGCCACGCCATGAGGCGTGGCAAAAAATACCAGGTCACACCGTGCCAACACGGCGGGATCTGGCTCAGAGAACGCCAGATCAAAGTGCCCTCGCAGGTTGGGGTACATATCAGCCACCGGCATACCGGCTTCTGAACGGGAGGTGATGCACGCCACCTCGACTTCCGGATGAACGGCCAGAATTCTCAGCAGCTCTACCCCGGTGTATCCGGTACCACCAACAATGCCTATCTTGATCACTCTAATCTCCAGCGTGGTCTGGTCAGAATTTCGCGTTAGTCTACCATGATAATCCAAGGACTTATTGCAGCCGTCAGGTGCACGGTTACAATGCTGCCAGAAACCTTTTGAAGGACCAGCCACCCGAACCGGAATCTCGCGCAAATGCGTAATGTCAGCCGACGTATTACCAAGCAGCTCGCGGCCGTTTTCCGGAGAAGGCTGACCGGGGTGGACGCCCTGCCCCAGCTTGCCGTTCTGGGCCTGCTGTCGGGCGTGGTCACCGGGGCCGTAATCCTGCTGTTCCGGTTTGCTATCGAGTGGCCTCTGGAGCACTTTTTGCCTGGCGAGGGTTCGGAAAACTTCGAGCAACTGCAGATTGTCACCCGCGGCCTGCTGCCCTTGGCTGGCGCCATGGGCCTTGGCCTGCTGCTGCATAACCTGGCCATCCACGACCGAAAGGTGGGTGTTGTCCATGTCATGGAACGCCTGAACTACCATCAGGGCTACATCTCGTTCAAAAGCGCCGTGGTGCAATTTGTGGCCGGCGTCACCACCGTTGTATCCGGCCAGTCTGCCGGCCGGGAAGGTCCCGCCGTGCATCTGGGTGCGGCATTTTCCAGCCTGATGGGGCAATGGATGCGCGTGCCTAACAACAGCATAAGGACGCTGGTGGCGTGTGGCTGCGCGGCGGCTATTTCGGCGTCGTTCAACACGCCCATTGCCGGGGTGATTTTTGCCATGGAAGTGGTGATGATGGAATACACCATTGCCGGCTTTACTCCAATCATTCTGGCGGCGGTCAGCGCCGCCATCGTTACTCAACTGATGTACGGCTCGGAACCTGCCTTCAGTGTGCCGGCTCTGACCATGAACTCACTGGCAGAGATTCCCTGGATACTCGCCATCGCCGTGATCATCGGTATTGCCGCCGCCGGCTTTATCTACCTGGTCGACAGCATGGGGCGGCACCATCATCGCCCGGTATTCTTGCGGCTCACCATCGTTGGTGTGTTGATGGCCGGCTTTGCCATCGTTGTTCCGGAAACCATGGGCATTGGCTACGACACCGTCAGCGCGGCCATTAACGGCGAACTCGGCTTCTGGCTCTTGCTGGGTGTTGGTGTCGCGAAACTGTTGATTACCGGACTGTCTATCGGCCTGGGCATGCCCAGCGGCGTGATCGGCCCGACCATCTTTATGGGGGCAACCCTCGGCGGCGCCATGGGCTTGATTGGTGCCCAGATTTTCCCGGACCAGGCCTCGTCAGTAGGCTTCTATGCCATGCTCGGGATGGGCGCGATGATGGGCGCGGTCTTGCAGGCGCCTTTGGCGGCACTGATGGCTTTGATGGAACTCACCAGTAATCCGAACATTATTTTGCCGGGCATGCTGATTATCACCACCGCCAGCCTGGTGACCAGTGAAGCCTTCGGTAAAAAGTCCCTGTTCCTGACGGTGCTCAAGAACCAGGGCCTGAGCTATCAGAATTCGCCGGTCATTCAGGCGCTGCGTCGGGTTTCTGTGGGCTCGATTATGGATCGAAGCATCCTGCGAACCGAGCGCGTGCTTACCCCCGAGGAAGCTCGCAAGGCCCTCAAGTCGGAGCCCAAATGGCTGCTGGTAGAAGGCAGCAACGGGCCCACGGCGCTGTTACCGGCAGTCGATCTGGCCCGTCACCTGGAGGACACCGCCAGACAAGTGGCCGAAGAGGGCATCGAACCCCCGGAAAGCGTAGACCTGATGGATATTCCTGCCAACCGGCGGGATATCGCGCCGGTGCAGTATCAGGCTACCCTTGAGGAGGCTCTGAATGCGTTCGACAGTTCACACGCCGAAGCATTATACGTACAACGTCATGTCGCCCCGATGATCCAGCGGGTTTATGGTGTGGTACTTAAATCTGATATCGAAAGTTATTACCAATACCGACGGAGCTGACGAATGTTGTGGGTCAAGGCGTTTCATATAATTTCACTGGTGTGCTGGTTTGCCGGCATCTTCTATCTGCCCAGGCTGTTTGTGTATCATGCCGCCTGTGAGGATGAGCCCGGGCGAGAGCGATTCAAGATCATGGAGCGTAAACTCTACCGGGGCATCACCACACCCTCGATGATTGCGACGGTGTTCTTCGGCGTGTGGCTGATCAGTTATAATGTGGCAGGCTATTTCAGCATGGGCTGGCTACACGCAAAACTGGCCCTGGTCGCGCTGTTGATTGTTTACCATTTTTATTGCGGCCACCTGGTAAAGGTGTTCCGCGATGACAACAACACCCGCAGCCACGTTTTTTATCGCTGGTTCAACGAAGTGCCGGTACTTGTTCTACTGGCCGTTGTGATTCTGGCTGTTGTTAAACCGTTCTGAGGAGGCGCGCCATTAACCGCTATACCCGTCCCCATGTTCTGGTACTGTCAGGACTGGACCCCTCCGGCGGAGCCGGTATCCAGGCCGACATTCAGGCCATCACCTCGCTCGGCGGGCATCCCCTGCCGATCCTCACCTGCCTGACTGTCCAGGACACCAACAATGTTTACAGTGCCGAGGCCGTCAATCCAGACCTGATCCGGCAACAACTGCAAGCGCTCGCCAACGATGTACCCATACACGCCATTAAAACCGGGGCGCTGGGCAATGCCGCAGTGGTGGATGTGCTGATCGAATTCCTCGACACCCAGCCAGCTCTGCCCTTGATTGTTGACCCGGTGATCAAAGCCGCGGGCGGTGGTGATCTGGCCGATGACGCCCTGGTGCAGGCGATGAAACAGCAACTGTTCTCAAGAGCGGAAATGATCACCCCGAATGGCATTGAGCTGGCTCAGCTCGGTGGCAGCGAAGACCCCGGCGAAGCCGCACAAAGATTGCTAGATAACGGCTGTCTGTCGGTCCTTGCCACTGGTGGGCATGGCACCGGGGTCCACATCATCAACACCCTGTACAACCACACTCCTGAGCCCACGCACTGGGAGGTTGAGCGGGTCGGGCTGAATGAATATCACGGTACCGGCTGCACACTGGCCGCCGCCATCGCCGCAGGGCGCGCCAATGGCCTTTCGCCCAGAGCGGCGATATCCCAGGCCCAGAATTATGTTCATCGCACGCTGCTGCACGCGTTGACTGTGGGCAAAGGCCAACGGGTACCAGACCGGGGCATTCTGTGGGAACGATAGACCACACGCTCTCGCCCGGGCTGTATGCCATCACCGATAACCGACTGACCCCACCCGACCAGCTTATAGCCTCGGTCGAGGCGGCGTTGCAGGGCGGCGCCGTGTTGGTGCAGTACCGGGACAAAGCTTCAACGGCGGCCGACCGGCTGCGCCAGGCCAGCGATCTGAACAGCCTTTGCCGAAATGCCGGGGTGCCGTTGCTGATCAACGACGACCCGGAACTCGCCAGACGGGTTGGTGCTGCCGGCGTTCATCTTGGCCAGGATGATTGCGCGCTGGCCAATGCCAGAGCATTGCTGGGGCCAGACGCCCTTATCGGCATCACCTGCCACCATCGCCTGGACCTCGCCGAGGCGGCAAAAGCGAACGGCGCCGACTATCTGGCGTTTGGCCGTTTTTACACCTCGACTACCAAGCCCGGTGCACCAGCCGCCGATATTAACGTTCTGACCGACGCAAAAACGCTGGCGCTGCCAGTCACCGCCATTGGCGGCATCACTATCGACAATGCCGAACCACTGATCCGGGCCGGTGCCGATCTGGTTGCCACCGTGGGGGGACTGTTCGGGGGCACGCCTGAAGAGATTGAGCACAAGGCCAGAATGTTTACCCGTCTGTTTGCGACCCATCACCCGCTTTCACACTTTACCACTGACAGGAGCTAACCGTGACTCACTCTGAAACGCTATTTGAAGAGGCCCAGAAATACATCCCCGGCGGCGTCAATTCCCCGGTGCGGGCATTCCGCGGGGTCGGCGGTACTCCGGTGTTTTTCAATCACGCCGAAGGCGCCCATCTGTACGATGAAGACGGCCGCCGTTACATCGACTACATCGGGTCCTGGGGACCGATGATCCTGGGGCACTCAGACCCCCGCATCAAAGCCGCCCTGCATGCTCAGGTCGACCTGGGCATTGGCTACGGCGCACCCACTGCCATTGAAACCGACATGGCGAAAAAAGTGTGCGAACTGGTACCGTCCATTGAGCTGGTGCGCATGGTCAACTCGGGCACCGAAGCCACCATGAGCGCCATTCGTCTGGCCCGTGGCTACACCGGGCGCGACAAGATCGTGAAATTTGAAGGCTGTTACCATGGCCACGTGGATTCGCTGCTGGTAAAGGCCGGCTCCGGCGCACTGACGCTGGGGGTGCCCAATTCCCCGGGAGTTCCGGCCAGCCTGGCCGAGCACACCATCACCCTGACTTACAACGATATCGACAACGTTCGGGAAACCTTCAAAGAGATGGGTGATCAGGTCGCCGCCATTATCGTTGAACCCGTGGCCGGCAACATGAACTGCATTCCGCCCGTCCCCGGTTTCCTCGAATGCCTGCGACAAGTGTGCGACGAGCATGGCACGGTGCTGATTTTTGACGAAGTGATGACCGGTTTCCGGGTGTCTTTGGGCGGCGCCCAGGGGCTGTTCGGGGTGACTCCCGATCTGACCGCTCTGGGCAAAGTCATTGGTGGCGGCCTGCCGGTTGGCGCATTCGGCGGCAAGCGGGCCATCATGGAGTATATTTCGCCACTGGGCCCGGTGTATCAGGCCGGTACCCTGAGTGGCAACCCGCTGGCGATGACCGCGGGCCTGACCACCCTGAACGCCATTTCTGAGCCCGGTTTCCACGACAGGCTGACGGAGAAAACCAACAAGGTACGGGATGGCCTGAAAGCGGCGGCTGATGAGGCCGGCATCCCGTTGGCGGTGCAGTCAGCCGGCGCCATGTTCGGCTTTTTCTTCACCAGCGAGCCGTCCGTTACCCGTTTTGATCAGGTTATGGCCTGCGATGTGGAACGCTTCAAGAAGTTCTTCCAGGGCATGTTGAAGGAAGGTGTTTATCTGGCCCCGTCTGCCTTTGAGGCCGGCTTTACCAGCGCCGCGCTTTCGGATGAAGACATCGAGCACACCATTGCCGCCGCGCGCAAAGTGATGGCGACACTCTGAGCGGGTGACGCCTGAGCACCGGTGCAAACAGTAGCGTTGCACCGGTGCTCAGGCCCTTGGCTAAAGCACTTACAATGCCCTGGCTCTGGTCTCTGCCTGATCCGCCCCGGCGACATTGCCCCGGGCTCTGCGAATGTCCGCCAGCAACAACCAGCCTGAGCGCTGCATCCTCGAATCGTTACCGGCCAGCGACAGGCCTTTCAACGTGAACTGCTCCGCCGCCCCCAGATTGTCGCCCTCTACATAGGCCTCAGCCAGCTTGAAATAGACGTCCGCCGACCGGGGTGCGATACGCTGTGCCCGCTCCAACCGGGCAATGGCTCCGGCCGAATCACCCTGCTTGAGGCGCTGATCCGCGTCACGGATCAGGCTGACGGCGGCGGCGGGCAATTCATCACCGGATTCCCGGTAACTGGGTGAACGGGTAACCGGTGCCTCTGGCTCGCGAATATCTGGCTGCTCGCTCTTGCGCCACACCGGAGCTTCGGCGTCTGGCTCCGGCTCCGAGGTCCTGGGAGGTTCCGGCGCCGGAACCTCCCAGGACCTCGGAGC
>JAWOAO010000123.1:0-9282 GCA_046498485.1 Marinobacter sp.
TCCTGCCGGATGCGGCTCCGCTGCTGGGTATGTTCTGCTTCGGTAACCTGATGCGTGAGTGTGGTGTGGTAGAGCGTCTGAACGATACCGCCCAGAACGCGCTGATCAACATCGTGACCATTTTCCTGGGGCTGTCTGTGGGCGCCAAACTGGTGGCTGACAAGTTCCTGGATGGTCAGACCCTGGGTATTCTGTTACTGGGGATGGTTGCTTTCGCGGTCGGTACCGCTGCGGGTATTCTGATGGCGAAGCTGATGAACAAACTGAGCAAAGAGCAAATCAACCCGTTGATTGGTTCCGCTGGTGTATCAGCAGTACCCATGGCAGCGCGGGTTTCCAACAAGGTGGGTCTGGAAGCTAACCCGCAGAACTTCCTGCTGATGCACGCCATGGGCCCGAACGTGGCCGGTGTTATCGGCTCTGCGGTGGCAGCGGGTGTGATGATCAAGCTGCTTGGCTGATTGTTTTTCACGGCTGTTCGTATAGAAAACCCCGCTTCGGCGGGGTTTTCTTTTTTGTAGCCTGCTTGCTTGGGTGGTAGGCAGCGGTGTGGCAGGGCCTTCCAAAAACCGCTCCTTCGGCACATCCCTGTGGCGCTTCTGCTCCGCCATCCATGGCTCCGCACATTTTTGGAAGGCCCTGCCACACCGCTGCTTCTGACTTCCAGGTTGTCAGCCTCAAAAGCTTCGGGAGCGTAAGGTGTTTGCGGGTGTTCAGTGAAAATCTCTGGAGCTGACCGGTAACGAGTTAATCAGGTGGCTCAGGTCTGACAGCTTTCCTGCCATCACATGAATGATATCTCCCTCTTTTTCGATAACGCCTTTTACGTGTAACAAGCGGGCGGTTAGGAGCGGTTTGCGTTGCCGGCGGGCGGTTTCCAGCCAGACCACGACGTTGATGTTGCCGGTTTCGTCTTCGAGAGTGACGAAGGTGACGCCGGAGGCGGTGCCGGGGCGTTGGCGGCCTGTGACCAGGCCGGCTACCTGGACCGGGATGCCGGCTCGGGTGGTTTTGAGTTGGTCGGCGGTGAGGCAGTGGCGCAGGTGGCCTTGTTCCCGGAGCAGGGCGAGGGGGTGTCTTTGCAGGGTGAGGCCCTGGCTGCGGTAGTCGGCGAGCACGCTCTGGCCTTCGGTGGGTTCGGGGAGCAGGTTGCAGGGTTGCGGTGTGTAATCGGCGGTGGCTTCGTGGGCGAAGAGTTCGGCGGGTTCTTCGTGCTCCAGCAATTGCCAGTAGGCCTGGTGGCGGTTGCGGGTGAAGCCCGGCATGGCGTTGGCGCCGGCGAGCAGTTCCATGTCGCGTTGGTTGAGGCCGGCGCGGGTGCGCAGTTCGGCGGCGCTTTGGTAGCCGTTTGCCGGGCGGTTCTGGTGGACGCGGTCGGCGCCGCTGGCGGAAAGGCCTTGAATAATTCTGAGGCCCAGGCGCAGGTGTTTAGCCGGGCCTTGCAGGGTGTGTTCCCGGTGGCTGTGGTTGACGTCTGTTGGTAGCACGGTGACGTTATGGCGCTGGGCATCCTGCACCAGTTGGCTGGGGGCGTAGAAACCCATGGGCTGACTGTTGAGCAGGGCGCAGTAGAAGGCAGCCGGATGGTGGCGTTTGATCCAGGCGGAGACATACACCAGCAGGGCAAAGCTGGCGGCATGAGACTCCGGGAAACCGTAACCGCCAAAGCCGCAGATCTGTTGGTACAAACGTTCAGCGAAATCCGGATCGTGGCCCCGTTCGAGCATGCCATTGACCAGCTTGTCCCGGAACGGTGTCAAGTCACCGTGGGATTTCCAGGCGGCCATGGCGCGGCGCAACTTGTCGGCTTCCCCTCCGGTAAAGCCGGCGGCCACCATCGCCAGCTTGATCACCTGTTCCTGAAAGATGGGTACGCCCAGGGTGCGCTCCAGTACCTGGCGGACGGCGTCGTTGGGATACTCGACCGCTTCCAGGCCGTGCTTTCGACGCAGGTAGGGGTGCACCATGTCGCCCTGAATCGGACCCGGGCGGACGATGGCGACTTCGATCACCAGGTCGTAGTAGGTGGCTGGCTTCAAGCGTGGCAGCATGTTGATCTGGGCCCGGGATTCCACCTGAAACACGCCGATGCTGTCGCCGGTTTGCAGCATGGCGTAAGTTTCAGGATCTTCCTGGGGCACATCCTGCAGGGTGAAGATTTGCCCCTTTTCCTCGCTGATCAACTCCAGCGCCTTGCGGATGGCGGTGAGCATGCCCAGAGCCAGTACGTCGACTTTCATCAGGCCCAGGCTTTCCAGGTCGTCTTTGTCCCACTGAATCACGGTGCGGTCTGCCATGGCCGCATTTTCCACCGGCACCAGTTCGGCCAGCGGCCCGGCACTGATGACAAAGCCGCCGACATGTTGAGACAGGTGGCGGGGGAAGCCGAGCAGGGTGTTGACCAGAGTAAAGAACTGGTCCGCCACTTTCGGGTTGCGGGTCAGCCCCTTGTCCAGAATCTGCTGGCGCCAGCTGGTGGCCTGGTCACGCCAGTCGATGCCATCCAGCAGTTTTTCTACCAGGGCGGCATCAAAACCCAGTGTTTTACCCACATCCCGGATGGCGCTGCGGGGGCGATACCTTATGACCGTAGCGGCCAGCGCTGCCCGTTCCCGGCCGTAGCGCTGGTAGATGTACTGGATAACCTCTTCCCGCCGCTGGTGTTCGAAATCGACATCGATATCCGGTGGCTCGTCCCGGTCTTTCGAAATGAAACGTTCGAACAGCAACTCAACCCTGGTGGGGTTCACTTCGGTAATGCCCAGGCAGTAGCAGACGGCGGAATTGGCAGCAGAGCCGCGGCCCTGGCACAGAATGCCCTGGCTGCGGGCAAAGGCCACGATGTCGTGAACGGTCAGGAAGTAATGCTCGTAGTTCATCTCCGAGATCAGCGCCAGCTCCTTGCGGATCAGGGCATGAACCTTCATTGGCGTGCCCTTGGGATAACGCCGGCGTTCGCCATCCCGGGTCAGGCGTTTGAGGTAGGCGGCCGGGGTGTCGCCGGCCGGCACCAGGTCTGGCGGATATTCATAGCGCAGGCTGCCGGGCTCAAAGCTGCAGCTGTTGGCGATGTTGACGCTTTCCTTTAGCCAGGCCTGCGGGAACAGACGCTGTAAGACCGGGAGCGGGCGCAGGTAACGCTCGCCGTTCTGGAACAGGCAGTGGCCAGCGTTCTCCAGGGTTGTGTGATTACGCAGGGCGGCGAGAACATCCTGCAGGGGCTGGCGCTCCCGACGGTGCATGTGCACCTCGCCGGTCGCCACCACCGGGCAGCGCAGGTGGTTGGCCAGCTCGTGCACCCGGGCCAGTTGCCGTTCCTCACCGGCTTCCAGGGTGCGGTTAGCGGCAATACGAAAGCGTTGTTCAAACACCCGTTGCAGCCATTCACCACACGCCTGGGCCTGACCGGAACTGGCACTTGCCTGTGCGGGCGGAAGCCACAGGCACAGGCAGTTGTCCAGTTCGTGGGTTTCGATATCCCGGGCAAACAACAGGTACTGGCCTTTTTCCGCCCGGCGCCGACCGGTGGTGATCAACTGGCACAGCTGGCCGTAGCCCTTGCGGGTCTGAGCCAGCAGGATGAAGCGGGGCGTAGCCGCACCGGCTGGCGCGTCTTCCAGCTCAAACCAGCTGCCGGTAATCAGCTTTACCGGACTGTCTTTCAGCGCCGCCCAGGCTCTGGGAATGCCCGCCACCGAGCAGGCATCGGTAATAGCGATGGCGTTATAGCCAAGTTCCAGTGCCCGCTCGGCCAGCTCATGGGGATGCGATGCCCCGGTCAGAAAAGTGAAGTTACTGAAACAGAACAGCTCTGCGTAGCCGGTGGTCATCAGCCAAACCAGCCATGGATGAACCAGCCATCCTGAACATCCCGGAACACCCAGGCCAATTCGCCGCCCGGTAACTGGGCAATGTAGTAATCCCGGTGTACCCGCTGGCCATCCCACCAGCCACCGCTGATACGTTCCGGGCCGGAATGCCAGGCCACCGGTGTTTGTTCCAGTGGCCGGGGACCTTTCAACAGCCACAAGGGGCGGTGGGGGAGTTGAGTTGAGGCATTTTCCTGGTGCTTGCCGGGTTTGCGGACTTCGCTGGCGGACCAGGCACACTCCGGCCGGTGATCTTCCCTCGGGGCAAGCTGCCTCAGCGCCTGTTCACCCAGACGGGCCTGCAGGCGGCTGATCAGTGTATGCCAGGCTTCGTTCAGATCCTGGGTTTCGCCCAGCAGATCCTGACCACCCGGTGCCTCCCGGCCGGTAAGGCGTTTAACGGCCAGAACAAGGCCGGTGACCGGAGCCCGCAGCGGTTGCTGGTCCAGCTTCAGCTGGATCAGTTTCAGAAAAACCCCGGCCCGGTGTTCCGGCCCGGTAGTGCGAATGCGCAGGCGGGTGGGCTCTTCATGCCGGTGTTGCAGCATCAGCAGCAGGGTATCGGTATCCTGCTGGCGCCAGCACAGGTCGTCTTCCAGCTCTGCCAGTAGCCGCTGCAGCGAGAACAACAGCCCCTGGCTGTGCTCCACTTCCTGGGTGAAATCCGCGCGCTGCCGGAACGTGTGGGGCGGCTGCCAGGGGGCTTTGGGATCGGCCCTGGTGCCCTGGATTTTCTGAACAATGGCCAGCAGCTCCGGCGATAACCGCCGGGCCAGGTCTGCCGCGGGCAGAGCAAAGACCTCGGCCAGGGTGTCCAGACCAAGGCGTTGCAGGCGGGTGCAGGATTTTTTGTCAAAGCCCACCGCCAGTAACGGCAGATTGCCAAGAGCCGCCAGGATATGGCCTTGGTCTGCCGTGCATTCCCCCTTGCCGGTATGGGCCAGCAAGCGGGCGGCCAGGGGCGTGTGGCCGATGGCCGGCCAGGCCGTGAGCTGACGCTCGGTTAACGCCTGTTCCACCGTTTGCCAAATGGCCGGCAAACCGCCGTAGAGCTTCTGCAGACTGCTGACTTCTGCCCAGAGACCATCCGGCGGCGCCAGGGTGATGTGCGCAGCAAAGCGGTACAGCCAGCGCGCCTGATCCTCCAGCAGCCAGGCTTCCTGTTTGGGGTCAGCGCGCAGGATGGTCAGATCCGGGGCCAGGCCCAGCGCGGTTTTCAGGCGCATAGTCACCTGAATGCCAAGGTCCTGGGCGGTCGGGCAGGCCTGAGCAACGAACTGGCCGGCGCCATCGACAATCACCAGAGCGCCGGTGGATTCCTGGTTCCGGCGGATGTGGTCCAGTAACAAATGCGGGAAGTGCAGATACAGCCAGAGCATAAGACTTACCCGTCGGCCCCGGGCCAGGGGCCCTGCACCACGCGGGCGGATTCCTGCGTGGCCATATCGGCACGATGACCAAGGGCAAGAGAACAACGCTGGCCCGGCCAGCTGCCCCGGCGCTTGATGATATTCACGTTCAGCGCCTGGTGCTCCCCCGGCACCAGTTCCAGGCGTAACGCGGCGGGTGAGTTCTGGTCAGTGTGCCGACGACTGCGGAACAGCACACAGATATTACCGCCCGCCTCCGAGGCCAGCTGCAGACGCCGAACATCGCGACTGGCGAGCCGGCCCGGCCAGGCCAGCACCAGCCCGGTGACCGGCGAGCGCAGGCAGTTTTCCAGCGTCCACAAAAAGTCGTCCTGATCCTGAGTGTTAATCATCACCAGATGGTCCAGGCGGACGCCCTCCCGGGCCAGGGCCGGGGCATAAGGCGTGTGCGGCGGGTTCAGCCAGAAAATGGTTTTCCCCTCTTGTGACACCCGCTGCATCAACGGCAGTACCAGATGTAACTCACCAATGCCGCAGACATCCAGCAGGCACTCACTCAACGCCCCCCGGGGCCAGCCCAGACCACCAAGCTGGTTATCCAGCACCTGATACCCGGTAGATTCCGCCGGTTGAGTGGTTTTCCGGTGCTTGTGGCCCTGCCAGACCCGGGCATCCTGAAGCAGGCTGCTTAGCAATTCACTCATGAGAAATTCCCTTAATACTGTTCATATATACAGTATTCTCAAGGCGGCCCGATTTCAACTGTCAGGTTGAAAAAGTGACCAATGGCGACCACGCTGGTATCAGCACTTTCAACAGGAGAAAACCCATGACAACACTGAGCCAACAAGCCTGTGAAGCCTGCAAAGCCGATGCCCCCAAGGTGACAGACCAGGAAAAAAACAAACTGCTGAGCGATATTCCGGACTGGGAAATTGTGGTGCTGGACGGCGAAGCGCAGTTACGCCGGGTATTTACCTTCAAAAACTATGCAGAGGCCCTGGCCTTCACCAACACCGTGGCGGACCTGGCCGAAGCCGAAAACCACCACCCGGCCATCCTGCTGGAGTGGGGCAAAGCCACCGTGCGCTGGTGGACCCACAAAATCGGCGGCCTGCACCGGAATGACTTCATCATGGCGGCGAGAACGGATGAGGCTTATCAGAGTAGAAATTAAAAGGCCTCATCAACCGGGCTACGAACTCCAAAACCACCTTTGCGAACCACGTGAGTGTAGATCTCGGTAGTACGGACATCGGAATGCCCCAGCAGTTTCTGAATGGTACGGAGGTCATAGCCTGCTTCCAGCAGCCGTGTCGCAAAGCTGTGCCTGAAGGTGTGGCTACCGGCGGGCTTGCGGGCGACTTCATACTGCAGATCATCAAGAGGCGTTCCCAGAGATTCGCGATACAGAAAAATCAAAGCATTCAAAGCAACGCGCTGGGTAGCCACACTGACGTTGGCTTGCAGCACCAGGTGTGAAAGAAAGGCTTCAACCTCTGCAGAGCCCATGCTGCGTGGATGTTTGCGATTCTGGAACCGGATAAAACGCTTGATCCAGAAAACATAGATCAGCTCAGTTTTATAAGCCAGCCCGCGCAGACGAATAAAGCCGCGCAGCTGGTCCAGAAACCGGGTTGGCTGGGCCGGGATTGGGGTAGGGATGATGCAGGGCTGGACCCTGTAACCGCCGCTGAAATAGACAATCTGATCCTGCACATAAACAAGACGCTCGGCACCACGATAATAATTGTGACCCATGATCTGGAAAGCATTTTTGCAGTGGGCCAGAGGGCAATCATGCTGGACAAAGGTTCGAAAAACATAGTTGCACAAGGTACTCCGGCAGATATGCGGGATAATAACCCCAATCCAACTGTCAGACGGTTTTTCAGCCGCAAGCCGGCAGACAACTTACAGGAAGGAAACTGATGCAATCGTTGCGCACAAAGTTTTCAGTGGGTCTGTTTGTAATCATCGGCATGTCGATCGTAATCGGGTTTATCCTGTGGCTGGGCATGTCCGAGTATTTCATGGAGGGTCGCAAATACAACGCATATTTTGACGAATCGGTCCAGGGCCTGAGCAGGGATGCAGCAGTTAAATACAGGGGGGTAAACGTGGGCCAGGTGGACAATATAAGGGTTGCCCCTGACGGCCGCCTGGTGGAAATCGTATTCACCCTCACACAGCAGCTTCGCAATCCGGAAAACCTCGTGGCCCAGATCAAATCAGTCGGGATAACAGGTATAATGTTCGTAGAACTCGAAAGGCAGGCGCCGGGTGTAAAAGCAGAACCCAAAAACCTCGACTTTGAACCGGACTACCCTGTTATCGCCACCAGACCCTCGGAAATGAAAAGGCTTATGACCGACATAAACGAGATACTTTCACAAATCAAGCAGGTGGATATGGAAGGGATTTCAAGCCGCCTGATCACGATGATAGAGAGCATGAACCGCACCCTTGTGGCCGCTGATATAGAAAAAATATCCAGCGGGCTTCAAAAGACAATAGAAAATACAAATAAAATCCTGGACTCAGAGAAATGGGAAGAATTCTCACGCTCTGCCGGCAATTCCGCCGCAGATCTTGAAAAACTAATCAACGAGACAAGGGCAGCCGTTAAAAGGCTGGACGAATCTATTGCCGGCAGCTCGCAGAAATTTGATCAGGCCTCGGAAGAAGTAACACGGGCTGCCAAAGAGGCTGAAAATTTGATCGGCGGAGGCGCGCAGACGCTGGATTCCGCAAGGGCCAGGGCCTCGGATTATGACCGGGAGATGGAGGAAATCATAAAGGAGCTCAAGGCTGCAACCAACGGGTTAAACCGCCTGATCGACCAGGTGAAC
Source organism: Marinobacter sp. (assembly GCA_046498485.1). Classification (GTDB taxonomy): domain Bacteria; phylum Pseudomonadota; class Gammaproteobacteria; order Pseudomonadales; family Oleiphilaceae; genus Marinobacter. Next base: position 8,092 of record JAWOAO010000123.1, read on the forward strand.
AGCCAGCCCTCCAGGATTCTATATGGACCGCCGCTTCCTGAAAAAACCATCGAGCCGGAAAATAACTGACAGACAACAAGTTTTGAAAGGACCCGGACATGAAAAACACAATTTTTTATGTTCTTATGATTACAGCCCTTGCCGCAGTCGTTCATGGGTGCGGGGCAATCAAAAGTCAGCCCGAACAGGTAAGCCTCTACACACTTAGCTACCCTGCACCCCGCGCGCTCAAAACGGATTCTTCTTCCTCTGCATTGCTGGAGGTAAAGCCTTTCCTGGCAGCCGGGCCTTACAGATCAGACAGAATAGTTTACGCGGAAAGCAAATACAAGCGCAGCAGCTATGTTTACCATAAATGGCAGACAGAACCGGCCGGGATGGTCGGAGATTTAATCATGCGCGACATCCGGGCCTCGCAGGTTGCCGAAACCGTGGTATCAGCCCCTGACACCCCGCCGACCCACACACTGCAGGCAACCATAGACTCTTTTTATGAAGATGACTCGCAAGATACATGGGAGGCGGTTCTGGAATTAACAGTCACTCTGTCCGACAACAGCTCCGACAGCCCTGAAAACCGGATTATACTGCACAAGACATATACTGAAAGAAAAGCCATGGAACAAAACAATCCCCTGGGCCTGGCAGAAGCCATGAGCCGGGCGGTTGAGGAAGTATCGACAAGGATGATCAAAGACATATCTAAACACTTATAAGGGCACAGACTTTAAAAAAAAGGACTAAAGCCCGTCCCCTTTTCCATGATCAGAAGGTCCCGCCGGTGTACCTTGCCCTGATTGCCTCATCATGTATCGCTGACTTCCGGGTTTTCAGCCGAGCTTTTAAAAATTTCAAAAAGCCGTTCAGCAATTTCCAGGTCTCCCGGAGCCGTGATCTTTATGTTAAGCCGGCTGCCCTCAACGATCCGCACTGCCCGGCCGGTCCGCTCAACTATTGATGCCTCGTCCGTGCCTGAAAATCCTTCTGCCGCAGCCTTATCAAAGGCGGTTTTAATAAGGGAGTATGAAAATGCCTGGGGTGTCTGGGCAAGCCAGATCCTGTCCCTTGCCAGGGTTTCAGTGATCATATTGTCAGAATCAACCTGCTTGAGGGTGTCAGAGGCGGGGATTGCAGCAATGCATGCCCCGGTTTCGGCCGCGCCGTCAATGCAGTCGGAAATCAGGCCCGGAG
>JAWOAO010000190.1:0-4827 GCA_046498485.1 Marinobacter sp.
CGTGGGCGTTACCTTCAGCCTCACCCTGGGCCGCCTGGGCGGACGAAATCAGCCCCAGGTTCGAGCTGACACCTGTGTGCCAGCCTGCGACCGCCACCACGGTGATCATGGGAATCGTCACCATAAAATTTCGCGACAGTTTACGTAAAAGCGCTTTTCGATTGTCTTGTGTTGACATGTCAGTCACCTCCGGTTGGTTTTTCATTAGTCAGAGTGCCGTACACATGAGTTCAGGCGCTTCTGACCGTGCCTGCCGCCTGCGTTTCCAGGTAGCGAAGCGTGGAAGGATGCACACCAAATCCGTCGCTGACCTCGACACCTGCCAACTCGGCAAGCATTCCGATAAGGGCCATGTGATGAATGGTATGACTGGCCAGAAAAACCAGCTCACGATCAACGCTGGTTGAGGCCACCTGCTGTGCCCCGGCGCTGTTGTGTCGCATGGTCAGTTCGCCGCCATACGGCGCGCCAAACCGGTTTCTCAGGTGCGCCACAATCTCTGCCAGGCCGTTACGCCCGGCCCGTCGGTCGGTTTCCAGCACCAGTGCCCGTTTGCGGTTTTCGTAGTCCAGCAAGACGCCCGGAGACGCAGTTGCCAACAGCAGGGCACTGTAATGATCGATGATGTGCCGGACATGCTTGCCAATTACCTGTTGCTTCTGACCAAAACGCTGCCGGTACAGGTCTCCTGGCAATTCATCCAGCAATTCGATCAGTTGCTGGATGGCACGGGCATTCTCTTCGACAATGCCGCTCAGAGGCTGAGGTTTGTCTGAATTAAGCTGGGTCATGGTGATTGTCCATTGTTGCTGGTCATTCCAACCCTGAAAGCCACCGTGCGAGCACAAGCCTCACTCATGCTCACACGGATCGATGGCTCAGGCCTCCGCTTTTCCTTCGGCTTCACCTTCACCTTCACCCTCTCCTTCTCCTTCACCCTCTCCTTCTCCTTCTCCTTCTCCTTCGGCCTCGGCTTTGCCTTCACCTTCCGCCTTGCCTTCGTCGTAGCCATTCTTTCCGGCCTTACCCTCGGCTTCTGCCTCGCCGGCAGCCAGCATCAGGTAACCCGGTTCTGCGGTGACGTCCGCGGCCGAGACACTGAACGCCGAGGCCCCCATAACAACCGCAAACACAGGGCCGGTGTAGGCCATGCCGCGGGCGAGTTTTCTGAGCAATCGCTGTTTCTGTGCTTCTCTGGACATGATGTGTCCCTCTTAGTAATGGTTCTAACGTGACGGCCAGGTTTCATACCTGGTCTCTCAATACCCGGAACCGGACCACCAATGCGGTCAACGACTCCCGGATACTTCCTGCGGCGCCTTCTCAGCACACCGTCTGGACAGCGCCGAAGCAGCGGCCTCCAGCTTGTTCATATCAACCAGGTAGCGTTCGCAGCCCTCCAACCATCGCGCCAGACGGGTGAAACCCTGAGTATTCAGCGGCACGCCGTGCTCGGCACAGCAGCTGGCAATCAGATGCTCCAGGACCTCGTTCACAGCCAGCTTCCTGATACCTTCAGGCTCCTGCAGGGGCTCTGCCGTGGGCACAAGCACCGCCACAACCTGACCAGCGGTAGCTTTAACGCCGGCTTCTGCGGGTACAAACAGGCCATCCCTTGCCGGGTCCTGCAGCGGCAAGCCCAAGCCTTCAAGGTAATGTTCATTCGATGACGACAGCAGCGCCCCACGGCCATAGCCACTTTGCCACTGACGGCCGAGCGCCAGCGTCAAGCCATCACGCATAGCGGGGCGGGAATGACTGACCATAAACAGGGAATCCGCGCTATCGGCGCCAGCCACCAGCCCGGCGTCTATCGCAATGTCCCGGTTGCTGGCGGCGTGCGCGGCCAGGCAAGCGGTCAGGGCCGGTATAACGTCGGCAAGCGGTAACCGGGCGTAAATCACCTGGCCCTCGAGAATCACCGTGAAGCCCGGGACATCCCGCACGACTTCAAGCCGGGGCAGGGCGTCGTGGCCAGCGCCACGGACAACCGCCATCGGCTTGAGCAGGTTTTCAATCCGGCTGATCAGCGGTGCACTGTCGGTGAAAAACCCGGCCCGGAAGTGACCACAAACCAGTCCCATCGATATCATGGCCGAGGCCACCGGACCGGCAGGCTGGGCCATCTCCAGAGCCATTCGCTCAGCCGGATGGCCTTCGGACTGAACCAGAAAACGGTTGTTGACCCAGTCCGCCAGGGTATTCCAGACATCGTTGCGGATCGCCCAGGCATCCGGTGCCGCCGGCATGCTTTTGACCGCTGAATCGACCAGTGCCGAGGCAATGTCATCCGGCCCGGCGCCTTCGGTTGCCATCAGCCAGATCAGCGAAGCCGTCTCATTCAGGCGGCTCAGGTGGCCAAGGCGAGTGTCGTAGAGGAACACCTGCTCTTCACTGAAGGTTTCTTCCGCCACCCAGCGCTCCAGTTTTGGCTGCTGCAGCGGCCGGTCAGACAGCGCCTGGGCAAGCACCCAGTCCGACAGCCGCGGCAGCGCCATAAAGCGCAGGTAAGCCGCTGGATCCGCGCCCGGAATCAGGTTGTCGAAGCCACCGCTGCCGGCCATTTCGTTCTGGCTTGCCCGAATCACCCGTTCCGCCCCGGAGCCGGTGGCATCCGGTTCAGCGGGCCGGTTAAGGCCGAGCAGGCCAATCATGTCGGCCACCAGAGCGCCTTTGATGGCCTCTTCTATGTCACCGCCACTGTCCGGGCCGGCGCACACTTCCAACGACGGACTAAGGTTACATTCCAGTATCCAGGGCTTGAGCTGGTCGTCGACCAGGCAATCAAGGCCCATAAGCTCATAGCAGCCGCGGGTATCGGCGCCGACCATGCGTGAGCGCTCACGCATCGGTTCCAGGGCTGACAGGCAGGTCAGGGCAACCAGGTCTTCGATTTTGGCAAACAGCCGCTCATCATCGTGACCCTGTTCCCGGAGCCAGGCCCGGTAACGCTCGAAATCCACGAATTCCACCGGTACTTCGGCATCCAGATTGAGGGCATTGATGTCGGGATTGGTCAGGTAGCTGTAGGGGTTGTTGGCGTTTTCTTCGTCGTAAGGCGCCGAGGCCAGCTTGGCAAAACCCTGGCGGTAGAGGTACACGCGGAAGGGTTCAAGCGACGATATCAGCACGTACAGGCGCAGCACGTATTTGCGGCCGTGCATGGTGTGGGGGTTTTCCAGATACTCCTGGACCATCCAGGAGGGCTCCATAGGCACCTCGGCCGGATCGCCCACCAGCTGCACACCTTTGCCGCGGGCGGCATTCTTGGGCTTGAGCATCCAGCGCTTACCCGGATTATCCAGCGCCGCCTGCTGGAACGCATGGTAGTCCTCCGGCATGGAGAAAACGCCAGGCACGAACGCAAGACGATCGGTCAGGTGGCTTGCACCTTGCTGCTGCCGCTCTACCCGCGCCCGCAACTCCATCAGGCTGCGGTAAAGGCGACTTTTGACCGTCAGGGCATTGTTGCCGGGAATGTGATTGATTGTCCGGGCCGGGCCCACCTGGCGGAAAAACTCCGGGTCGGGCATGCCGGTGTACCAGCAGGCGTCCCACTGGCTTTCGCTCTCCGCCTTTTGCCACACGGTTGTGTCGAGGGATTGTTCAAAGAATCGGTCCTGCTCGTAAGACCTGTTGCCGCCCATCCAGTAGTGCCGGGTCATGGTATTGCGCTCTCCGTTCCGATGAGGCCTTGCCACATCGCCCTGCCGACAACGATTGCTGGCACTGCGCATAATGGCGCTTCATCGATACAGACCCATGACTTTTGCAACTGTTACACTATGCAGGCAAATTTCTGGAAATTTTTCGTGCTCACAATCTTCGATCTTTTGTCCTTTATGAGTGGCCAGTGGCCAGCTTCACCGTGATTGTGCGCCCGCAGACCGGGCCGAAGACCGGCTCCTTACGGGGGCGGATCGCTGGCTATAAACAAGGTTAATAAATGACACTCAGACTCGCCATTATTGCCGTGGTTGTGCTCGCTTTGGCCGCCGCCTGGTGGCTGTTACAGGCGCTTGGCATGCCGGCAGAACTGTCACCCGACGCCCTGGCTGGCTGGTTGCAAAGCCAGGGCGCGGCCGGCCCGGTTTTGCTGATGCTGGTGATGGTGATTGCGGTGGTGGTCGGCCCGATTCCGACGCTGCCGGTGAGTGCCACCGCCGGCCTCGCGTTTGGTGTTATCGGGGGCACCGCCATCGCGGCGACCGGGGCGCTGATTGGTGCTCTGGCCGCCTTCTGGATTGCCCGTGGTCTAGGGCGCGAGGCCATCTGTCGGCGTTTCCCGGACCATCCGGTGCTGGCCCGGGACGGCTCCCAGCGCTTCCTGACCCTGGCCATTCTGATTACCCGCCTGATACCGGTGTTCTCGTTTGCGCTGATCAGCTACGCGGCAGGCGTTACCGCCATCCACACCTGGCGTTTTGCCGTGGCCACCCTGCTGGGCATGTTGCCAATGACCGTGGTTTTTGCCGGCCTTGGCACCACGTTCTCACTCAACCCGGTACTCACCGTGATTGCCGGCCTGGGCATTCTCGCGGTGATGGGTTGGCTGCCCTGGTCACTCAACCGCCATCCCGATTCCAGGCTGGCCCACTGGCTGAGGTTTCGCTGAAACAAAGACCACCAGGCGCAGCAACCGTGACATGGCCTGGCGGTTCTGGCGCTGATCCAATACCTGAGAAATTGATTGCGAGGGCCTCAGCGACGCCCGCGCAGCTTGTTCAAGACATCCTGCACCCAGTCCTTGGCATCATCCAGCGTCTGGTTGTCTTCGAAAAGATTTCGAAGCGCCTGCAACTGCTGTTCGAACAATCCCGGCCGGCT
>JAWOAO010000197.1:0-3169 GCA_046498485.1 Marinobacter sp.
CAGCACTTCCTCGACGGCCGCGCTCAGGCGATGGATTTCATCGATGAACAGGACATCGCCTTCTTCCAGATTGGTCAGCATCGCGGCCAGATCACCGGCTTTTTCGAGTACCGGCCCGGAGGTGGTCTTGATAGCCACCCCCATCTCATTGGCAATGATGTTCGCCAGCGTGGTTTTACCGAGGCCCGGCGGGCCAAAAATCAGGACGTGATCCAGCGCTTCCTGGCGTGCACGCGCAGCGGAAATAAAAATTTCCATCTGCTCCCGAACCGTTGGCTGACCAACATATTCAGACAGCGAGGTGGGGCGAATAGCCCGGTCGTACACTTCCTCATACTCGCCGCCCTTTGCCGATATCAGTCGGTCGGATTCAATCATGGCATTATCCGCTTGCTGGGAATAAACAACGTGCCCACCTGTTCAGCCTGCACCAATTGTACAAAGGGCATTGTGGGAGTCACGTTACGCTCTCTACACATTGGTGTCATGAGGCGACAGAAAAGGCCGGGGAAGTGTAAAATCACCCGGCCGGTATCATGTTACGCAGGGCCAGACGGATCAGCGCCTCGCGGGTCATGTCCGGCTCAGCGACTTTGGCAATCGCCCTCGCCGCCTCCTGGGGCTTATAACCGAGTGACACAAGCGCCGATTCGGCCTCTTCTCTCGGATCATGGCCCGCCGTGGGTGCAGCCTGGATCTGACCAGAGCCAGTCACGCCCGCCACCGCGGCTATGAACTGCCCTTCCAGCTGACCAATCCGGTCAGCCATTTCGATCAGCAGGCGCTCTGCGGTTTTCTTGCCAACGCCCGGCAACTTGACGAGGGCGTTAATATCCCGCGCCTCAACACAACGGATGAACTGCTGCGCATCCAGACCGGAAAGAATGCCGACGGCAAGTTTTGGCCCCACCCCGTTTACCTTGATCAACAACCGGAACAGATCCCGATCCAGCCGAGACGCGAAGCCAAACAGGCTCTGGGCATCTTCCCGGACGGCAAAATGCGTGTGCAGGGTGACTTCCTGACCGATTTCCGGCAGATGAATGAAGGTAGTGAAAGGAATATCAATTTCATAACCCAACCCGGAACACTCAACCAGTGCATGGCCCTGGTTTTTTTCTACCAGTAAACCTCGAATACGACCAATCAAAGCAGGTCTCCTGTGGCTGTCGTGAGCCTGTTATTGTCGCCGGACACGTCCACCTCTGACCTTAGCGCCGACGCCCGCCAGCTTCAGCATACTCTGATTCATGTGGGCGTGGCATAAGGCGATAGCCAAGGCGTCAGCGGCATCTGCCTGAGGTTTTCGGGACAACACCAACAAGGTCTGAACCATATGCTGAACCTGGGCTTTGTCGGCTCCGCCAGTGCCGACAACCGCTTGCTTGACCTGTCGTGCCGAGTATTCATGCACCGCCAGTCCGCTATTGGCCGCGGCGACAATGGCGGCGCCCCGGGCCTGCCCCAGTTTGAGCGCAGAATCCGGATTGCGCGCCATAAACACCTGTTCAATGGCAAACTCTTCGGGGCGGTATTCGCCGATCAGCACGGCCAGACTGTGGAAAATGGTCTGCAGGCGCTCGGCCATCGGTTTCTCGCCCACCCGAATACAGCCGCTGTCGAGGTATTCGATGTGGCGGCCTTCGACACGAATGATGCCGTAGCCGGTAATTCGGGAACCAGGGTCTACGCCCAGGATGATTGCCATCCGCCTTGCCTCAGAGGTGCATTAGTCAGACCAGGATGGCTTGGCCGGGGGCGATGACACTACCCCCGGCCTCCAGCGCTTACTCGCTGTCTTCTGCCTTGTTGCCTTCGACGGGCTTGGCGGAACGACGCAGGCGGATATGCAGCTCTTTCAGCTGCTTTTCGTCTACGGCTCCCGGTGCCTGGGTCATCAGACAGGTGGCGCTCTGGGTTTTCGGGAAGGCAATCACGTCACGGATCGACGACGAGCCGGTCATCAGCATCACCAGCCGGTCCAGACCAAAAGCCAGACCACCGTGTGGCGGGCAACCGAACTTCAGCGCGTCCAGCAGAAAGCCAAACTTGGCGCGGGCTTCTTCTTCATCGATACCCAGAATACGGAACACCGCTTCCTGCATGTTGCTGTCGTGGATACGGATAGAACCACCGCCCAGCTCAGTGCCGTTCAGTACCATGTCATAGGCACGGGACAGCGCGCTGGCAGGGTCAGCGGCCAGCTCTTCCGGGCTGCAGGAAGGCGCGGTGAACGGGTGATGGATGGCGGTCAGGCCACCGTCCGAAGTTTCTTCAAACATCGGGAAGTCGACAACCCACATCGGAGCCCATTCGCTGGTAAGCATGCCCAGGTCGTGACCGACCTTGATACGCAGTGCGCCCAGCGCTTCGTTCACCACCGTGGTCTTATCGGCACCAAAGAACACGATATCACCGTCTTCGGCACCCACCCGCTCCATGATGGCAAGGGCTACGTCGTCGCCCAGGAACTTGATGATCGGAGACTGCAGCCCTTCCACGCCCTTGGCCAGTTCATTGACCTTGATGTAGGCCAGACCTTTGGCGCCGTAGATGCCAACAAACTTGGTGTAATCGTCGATCTGCTTGCGGCTCAGCACGCCACCTTTCGGCACCCGCAGGGCTGCAACGCGGCCTTTCGGGTCTTTGGCGGGGCCGGCAAAGACCTTGAAGTCGACACCGGCCACCAGGTCATTTACGTCCAGCAGTTCCAGCGGAATACGCAGGTCCGGCTTGTCGCTACCATAGCGCTGCATGGCTTCGGAGTATGGCATGCGCGGGAAGTCCGGCAGTTCAACGTCCAGCACGTCTTTGAACAAAGAACGAATCATGTCTTCGTTCAGGCTCATCAGGGTCTCTTCGTCAATAAACGAGGCCTCGATGTCTACCTGGGTGAACTCCGGCTGACGGTCTGCCCGCAGGTCTTCGTCGCGGAAGCATTTGGCGATCTGATAGTAGCGATCAACGCCAGACACCATCAGCATCTGTTTGAACAGCTGCGGTGACTGTGGCAGCGCAAAAAACGAGCCTTCATGGGTACGGCTCGGCACCAGGTAATCGCGGGCGCCTTCCGGGGTGGCGCGGGTCAGGATGGGTGTTTCCACATCCATGAAACCGCGGCTGTCCAGGAAGTTACGGATGTAGCTGGTAACCCGGGAGCGGAAGCGCA
>JAWOAO010000271.1:0-15557 GCA_046498485.1 Marinobacter sp.
ATCTGCTCGCTTTGCTGCGCGAGATACAGCAGCGTGAGATTGCCGCCCATGCTGAAGCCGGACAGGAAGACATTGCTGTACCTGCCGTTCAGGGCGTGGCGGACGACGGTGTGCAGGTCTTCGGTGGCGCCGCTGTGGTAGAACCTGGGCTGAAGGTTCATGACTCCGCCGCAGGAGCGGAAGTTCCAGGCCAGTACGTCCCAGCCGTCAGCCATCAATGCCCGAGCCATGCCGAGTACGTAAGGTCGGCGGCTGTGACCTTCCAGGCCGTGGGAGATGATGGCCAGGCGGTCACTGCCCTGGCGATACCAGTCCAGATGCAGCTCGTCGTCATCGGGGGTGGCGATGACGTCGGTCTGAGGCGCGGGCATGGGCACTGTGCGGAACAGCGTTTGCCAGACGGACTGAAGGTGTCCGTTACGCAACCAGACCGGGGGCCGATACGGGTGGTGACTGCTTCTGTGCAAATTTTGACCTTTTATTTCAGGGGGTTGACGAACCAAATCAAAGCACCTACTATGCGCAACACGCTTTGCTGTTCCCCGATAGCTCAGTTGGTAGAGCAACGGACTGTTAATCCGTTTGTCCCTGGTTCGAGCCCAGGTCGGGGAGCCACTTATTTCGAAAAGCCGCTGATTGTTTCAATCAGCGGCTTTTTACTGTCTGTCTCAGAATACTTCTGCCCGCTGCATGAACTCCTTCAGCACCTGATACAGGGTGTAGCCGTCTGCCGCCCCCACCAGCTCACGAATCGAGTGCATGGCAAATTGCGGTACGCCGATATCCAGTGTGGTCACACCCAGGTTGCCGGCAGTCAAGGGGCCGATGGTGCTGCCACAACCCATGTCGCTGCGCACCACGAAGGTCTGGTGTGGCAGGCCCAGTTCGTCACTGATATGACGATACAGAGCGGCCGAGCGGCTGTTGGTGGCATAACGCTGATTGTGATTCACCTTGATCACCGGGCCCTGATTCAGTATCGGCCCGTGATTCTCATCGTGCTTGTCCAGGAAGTTCGGATGAACACCGTGAGCGTTGTCGGCCGAAATCATCATGGAATGGGCAATCGCCCTACCCTTGCCCGCGCCACACCAACGTTCAAGTACCGTTGCCAGGAAGGGGCCCTGGGCGCCTTCGGCGGACATGCTGCCGACTTCTTCGTGATCGTTACACACCAGCAGTGCAGCTTCGTCACCGGAGGTGTGCAGCAATGACTGCAGGCCGATAAAACAACTGAGCAGGTTATCGAGGCGCGCTGAAGCCAGGAAGTCTTCCCGCAAGCCCACGAATGAAGCGCCCTGGGCGTCATAGAAACTGAGCTCGTAGCCAAGCACTTTGCGGACGCTCAGGCCGCATTCACTGGCAATCTGCTCCCGCAGCAAATCGCTGAAGGCCGTCGTGTCGGTCTCAGGTGCTTGCATGACCACCGGCGGCAGGTCAGTCTGGGCATTGATTGCGCGATTGCTATTGGCTTCGCGATCCAGATGAATGGCCAGGCTTGGAATAATCGCGACCGGTTTGCGGAAATTGACCAGCGTATCCCGAACTTTACCGGCATCATCCAGCACGGTGACCCGGCCGGCCAGTGACAGATCCCGATCAAACCAGGGGTTCAGCAGCACCCCACCGTAGACTTCGACGCCCAACTGGAAAAAGCCTTTGCGGCGAAGCTCCGGATTCGGCTTCACTTTCAGGCAGGGGCTGTCAGTATGGGCCCCGACCATGCGGATGCCGGAGGTCACTACGTCTTTGGTGCCGGTGCGGAAGGCGACAATGGATGAGCCATTACGAATCGCGTAATAGCCTTGGCCGGGCTCGAGCGACCATTCTTCGCGCTCGTCCAGCGGCTGGAAACCGGCGGCGTCGAGGCGGGTTTTCATGGTACTCACCGCATGCCATGGCGTTGGTGAGGCGTTCAGAAATTGAATCAAGTCATTATTAAATTCAGTGTGTTCCATGATCTTCCTGATTGCATGATAATGGCCGCTACAGTATGGCATGAAGCCGCAGCTGCTCCTACAGGGCGACGGATTGTCCCTATACTCACTTATTGATCAAACCCGGAGTCCACTGTGTCGATACCCCGTTTTCTGGACATTGAATACTGTCAGACCGACGACGCTCTGTTTCCCACAGCCATTGCCTGGTCGCTGGCGGACGGGCAAATGAAATCCGTGGTCATCGCACCGGATGATGCCTGGCTACCGGAAGATGGCGACCTTGGCGACATCGACCTGCTGTACCTGGAAGAACAAGGCGTGCCGGTGCTCGAGTTGGTCCGGGAACTGCACGAAGACCTGCCAGACCAGACCGTCTACGTGGATGGCATGGACCCGGATGAACTTCTGGTTGACCTGATTTTCGAGGCGGTGCAGCAGGATGCCCCGTTTGAAATTGCGCCAATTGCCGAGTTGATCAGCGGGCTGGACAGCGACACCATCGAAGATAAACGCCGTCAGTTGATGTTTGACGAAGGCCTGGAGCCCCAACTGCCGGAGAATGGTGTGTATGCCCTGCTCCTGTTGGCCCGTGAAGCCGGCTGCCTGGACGACTTGTAAACCACGGCGGCCGAGACCGGGAAGTGTGACCGGCGTCTGCGTAACAAAGCGTTACACAAGGCAGAATCTGGTGTCAGCACCGTTACTGACAGGACGCCAGACAATAATGAACAAGGTTGCATTACGTTTCTTCAGCACCAGCCTGATCAGTCTTTGCCTGTCGCCACTGGCCGGCCAGGCTCAGGAAACTCCCCGCTCTGACAAGCACTACCTCGGGCTTCTGGTCACCGCCCTTGAGCATCGTTCCATCGGTGATCGCACCCAGGAAGATGGCTGGGGCAAGGCCGGCGCAGTGGTCATTGGCGGCCATCTGAACGACCTGATCCACGCCGAAATCCGCCTGGGTGGCGGTTTCAATGATGCGGAGATTTCTGGCGGTGATCTGACGCTGGCGGTGGATTACTTTGCCAGTTGGTACATGGGCCTGCACTACCCGGTCACCGGCTACGCCAATGTCTATGCCCAGGCCGGCTTCACCCACATCCAGGGCGACGCCACGCTGGCCAACCGTGAAGAGGGCTACAACGCCCAGTTCCGGGACATCGAGGGCGATTATCCGGACAGCAGTTTCAGCATCAGCTGGCTGGCCGGGATAGATTTCGAAGTGCTGGATAATACGTTTCTGGTGTTCGAAGGCGGGCGTTTATTCAAGGATACCGGCAGCAGCGCCAATACTTTTCAGTTTTCTTCTGGGTTGCGTTACGAATTCTGAGCGGAAGACCTCTCTACCTCCACGACGCCCACTCCGATGCCCGGTGAGGCAGGTGGGGGCCTCTTTCCTGGAATCTCGGAGGCCATGGATGGCCGGAGCGAAGCGCACATGGATGTGCTCGTAGCGTTTCCAGGAAAGAGGCCCCCACCTGCCTCCTCCCCCACCAGTCAGGCCCGGTGCTGAATATGCCAGCAGCTGTGAATCTTTTGGTTGCGCTGGAAATCCTTATCCAGCGTGCTGGCCGTCACGTCTTTGACTTCGAATTCTTGCGCCAGGTCATCGTCCAGTTTGAACTTGCGGAAGTTGCTGGAGAAGATCAGCAGACCATCGCTGGATAACCGCTCCATGCACTGGCGAACCAGGACGCCGTGATCCCGCTGGACATCCAGCACACCCGCCATTCGGGCCGAGTTGGAGAAAGTCGGTGGGTCCATGAAGATCAGGTCGAAGCTCTGGTTCGCGGTTCTTCTGTCGGCCAGCCAGGCCAGGCAGTCTGCCTGTTCGACCAGGTGTTTGCGCAAGTCGACACGGTTCAGGGCCAGGTTGTCGATGGCCCAGTTAACGTAGGTTTTGGACATGTCCAGGCTCAGGGATCGGCTGGCACCGCCGACGGCTGCGTGCACGGTGGCCGCACCGGTATAGCAGAACAGATTCAGGAACCGTTTGCCCTGAGCGTGTTGCTGGATCCAGTGGCGTACCGGACGGTGGTCCAGAAACAGACCGGTGTCGAGGTAATCCCTCAGGTTTACCTTCAGAGTACAGCCGTGCTCGTGCACGTTGAGGTATTCGCCGGTCGCCGCCTGCTTTTCGTATTGCCTGGTGCCGCTCTGGCGCTGGCGTTGCTTGCACACCATGTCTTTCGGATCAATTTCCAGCACTTCCGGAATGACCGCCATCGCCTCGGCCAGGCGCTCCCGGGCGGCTTTTTCATCGATTGATTTGGGCGCCAGGTATTCCTGAACATGCACCCTGCCCTCGTAGATATCAATCGCCAGGGCGTATTCCGGCATGTCGGCATCGTACAGACGATAGCAGCTGATGCCCTGTTTTCTGGCCCATTGGCCAATGGTTTTTACGTTCTTCTTCAGGCGATTGCGCAGCATGTCTGCCCGTTCTGGATTAGCAATGCGCGGCATGATTTGACCGGAGGCGTCCGGGTCCCTCGGCACCATGGCATTTTCAGCGCGGACGTCAAACAGCAGCAGCTGCGCCGGCAGTTTGCCGTTAAACAGGTTGTACTGTTTGAAGCTGCGCAAGCCGATGGCCTTGCCGAATTCCGACGCCCCGGTGAACACGCCCAGGCGCCAGCCGGAAAGCTCACGAATCACCGCTTCACCCAGGCTCTGGTAAAGCCCTGCCAATTCTTTGCGTTCGCTCAGGCGCTCACCATAAGGCGGGTTGGTCAGCACCAGACCCTGCTCCGCCCAGGATTGCTGACCGGCAAACTCGGCCAACGGCCGTGCTTCCACGCTTACGATGCCTTCGAGCCCCGCCCGCTGGACATTACGCCAGGCCGTATCGATTACCCGGCTGTCCTGATCAAACCCGGCAAACACCGGCACCCGACCCTGTTTGCCTTCGTGGGCCCGACGCTCGGCTTCCTGACGCAGGCCAAGCCAGAGTTCAGGCTGGTGCCCCGGCCATTTTTCGAAACCGAAATGATCCTGTTTGCGCCCAGGGGCCATATCAAGAGCCATCAGGGCAGCCTCAATCAACAAAGTGCCGGAGCCACACATAGGGTCAACAAAATCACCGCCGGCTGCGACTATCTCCGGCCAGCCGGCCCGCAACAACAGTGCCGCCGCCAGGTTTTCTTTCAGCGGTGCAAGCCCCTGCTCGGTGCGGTAGCCCCGCATATGCAGGCTGTGGCCACTGAGGTCGAGACCGACCGCCAGTCGGCCACGATTCAACCGGGCTGAAATCGTCACATCCGGGTCTTTCTGGGCCACGGCCGGTCTCGCCGAACCCGCACCGCGAATGCTGTCCACTATCCCGTCTTTGACTTTCTGGGCGCCAAACTGGGTATTTCGGAGCTCTTCGTTCTGCCCCAGAAAATTCACTCGGAAACTGCCACCGGCAGGAATATGGGCCTGCCAGTCCAGCGCAACCACACCGTCATAAAGCTCTTCTGCACTGCGGGCATCCACCTCGGCAATATGCAGGATCACCCGGTTGGCCAGTCGTGACCACATACACGCCCGATAACCGGCCTCCAGCTCTCCCTCTACCCAGACACCCGCCGGAGCATTGCGCACCTGTGCCAGGCCAAAGCTCTCCAGTTCATCACCCAGAAGATACTCAACGCCCTTAGGGCAGGTTACAAAAAAGACATGCTTGGACAAAATCAACTCCTGGTTTTCTGGATAAAGCCGGTAAACCGCCGGAATAGCGGAAAAACCCACATTGGGCCGTCATCGTTAGTTCATAAATCTATAAGAAAAGCTTCATATAGATGAAATAAATAGTGTACATGCGCTCAAGATTCGTCTTACCTTGTACTTGACGCGTCGTTCCGGAAGCCAAATAAACAAAGCTTCCGTTAACAGGATCCTGACTGCTCTGGCCGGAGCTGGCAATAGTGGGTTATCCCGGAAGGGAGCAAACTATGCCGTGGTCACTGCAGATGTGTACACGATTTTCTGTTAATCCATTAGTGAGGAACGGCATGAAAAGACAGAAGAGAGACATGTACGCTCGTGCATTCAAGCGGGGATATCTCGCTGGCGTGTCCGGAAAATCCAAAGACAGCTGCCCAATTGATCAACCAGAAGCGCGCCAGGAATGGTTGACCGGGTGGCGAGAAGGCCGCACCGATAATTGGGAGGGCATGACCGGCGTCTCCGGCATCCACAAGCTGGCCAACGTCACCGTAACGTGATCTTGACGTTGGCCCACCCCGTTTAGCTTGAAAGGGCCCGCTCAGCGGGCCCTTCTTCATTTTACCGCCCGCGAATTTTCTGCTGTTCTTCCCTGATAGCCTCAACCGCCTCACGAATCAGTGCCGGCCCCCTATAGATGAAGCCGGTGTAGATCTGCACCAGCTTGGCACCTGCCCGGATTTTCTCTGCCGCACTTTCACCATCGGTGATGCCACCAACGCCGATAATTGGCAGCCGCTCACCAAGTTCGGCGTACAACCCCTCAATAACCCGCACTGACGCTGCACGTACCGGCGCACCGCTCAGCCCGCCGGCCTCATGCTCATGGCGATGACCTTTTACCGCCTCCCGGCTGATGGTGGTATTGGTAGCAATCACACCATCCAGGCCTGCCTCCAGCAATGCGCGGGCAACAAAGCGAACACCTTCATCGTCCATATCCGGCGCAATCTTGACGGCAATCGGCACGTAACGGCCTTGCGCCTGATGGCAGCGAGCCTGCTCATCTTTGATGCCATAGAGCAGCTGCTTCAGAGAGTCACCGAATTGCAGGTCTCTCAAACCCGGGGTGTTGGGCGAGGACACGTTCACAGTGATGTAATCGGCCAGAGCATAGACCGCAGAGATACCTTTACGGTAATCCTGTTCAGACTGTTCGATCGGAGTGTCTTTATTTTTGCCGACATTGATGCCCAGAACACCTTTATACCGTCGGTTTTCAACATTCGTCACCAGATGATCCAGGCCTTCATTATTAAAGCCCATCCGGTTGATGATGGCCTGATGCTCGGTCAACCGGAACATCCGTGGTTTTGGATTCCCGGGCTGGGCCAGCGGCGTAACGGTGCCCACTTCGATAAACCCGAAGCCGAGCACCCCCAGCGCATCAAGGTGATCGGCATTTTTGTCCAGCCCTGCCGCAAGCCCGACCGGATTCGGGAACTCCAGGCCCATCACATTCACCGGGCACGGCTCCGGATGCTTTGAAAAAGCCTTCAGGATGCCCATTTTTTGGGCAATATCCAGACTGCCAAGAGTCACATTATGAGCTTGCTCCGGAGGTAGCCGGAACAGCAGGTTTCGCAGAGCGCCGTACATCAGAAAATTCCTTGCCTGAGAATGGCGGGAGTATACCGGAAGTTTTCCACACCATCCTCCCGAACACGCAAATGTATCCTGAGGCCCATGTTCAGGAGGCTGGCGGGGCTTTTCCACGGAATCTGTGGATAACCCTGTGGAAAAGGTCGGGGCAAACGTTTCTACCCCTTGATAACTGCGCCAGCCTACAGATTGATCATTTTTTAACCAGTCTTTTTATTCTTTATTTACAATGACTTATAAACACAAAAATAAGAATTGACGGCAATTATAACAAAATGCTAGCTGGTAACCGGTTTGTCATCATGTGCATAAATCGCTTGAGAATTCTTGATTAATCATCCCCTATTGCGTTCCGGTTAACGCTATAATGGCGCTACTGCGAATCCCCGGAGCTATACCCAATGGAACAGCCTGCTACACGCCCTCACAGCCCAAAACCTGACCTGCACAAAGAAAAGCACGCAGCCTCCAGGGTCACTATTATCGGCATGTTCCTGGATGCGTTCCTTGGCGTCATAAAAGTCGTCGGCGGTACACTTTTCAACTCCCAGGCTTTGCTGGTTGATGGCATCCACTCATTTACTGACGTTGTCTCGGATTGGGTGGTGCTGGCTGTGATGCACTTATCCCGAAAAGAACCGGATGCCGATCACCCCTACGGCCACCAACGTATCGAAACGCTGGGAACGCTGTTGCTTGGCAGCATATTGATCGCCGTAGGCGCTGCCCTGGCCTGGGAGAACATACTTCGACTGCTGGCAGGTGAGGATCTCAAGGTGCCCGGCTGGCCGGTATTGGTTGTGGCGGCGATATCCGTGGTCAGCAAGGAATGGATTTACCGCTATACCCGCCATGTTGGCATCCGTATCCGTTCTGATCTGTTGATTGCCAACGCCTGGCACAGCCGCACCGATGCGTTTACATCAATTGTCGTGCTGGTTTCCACCGCTGGCGCAATGCTGGGCCTGGTATGGCTTGATGTCGTGGCAGCGGTGGTAATCGCCCTCATCATTATTCACATTGGCTGGAAGTTCACCTGGGACAGCGTAAAGGAACTGATCGATACCGGGCTGTCTGAGGCAGACACCGAAATGCTCAGAACCATCGCCATGGACACCGACGGCGTGCGTAACATTCACGAACTTCGCAGCCGGCGCATGGGGCACGACATTCTGCTGGACGTGCACCTGGTGGTTCGCCCGGAAATCAGCGTGTCGGAAGGACACCAGATTGGCATGAAAGTGGTTGCGGGCATGCGCGATGCGCTGGGTAACATCCGGGACATCAACTTCCATATTGATGCCGAGAACGACGACAAGCACCCGCACCTCACCGAACCGCACTTACCCTCGCGGGAGGAAATCCGCAGCCAGATTTCACAGGCACTGGGAGAGCTGCCACCCCACAGCAAACTGAGACTGCATTACCTGAAGAACCGGGTGCACCTGGAGATTTTTCTGGATGAAGACCACCCCGCCCCTGATCTCACCAACGAAAAGGTTCGGGATTTACTGGCAGGCTATCCCTGGTTCGGCAGTGTGCGGGTCTGGGTTGCCGCCACCTGAGGACAGCGCCGGGGTTTACCGGCGCCGGTTCGCTTCCATGCGGGAAAGGAACTCCTGCATGACCAGGGTATAGAGTTCACCGCCGAGAAATTTATCCTCAACCCCCTGATCGATGCTGGGGTTGTCATTCACCTCGATCACCGCCACCCGGTTGCCCGCCTGTTTGATATCCACCCCATACAGGCCGTTACCGATCAGTCGCGTGGAATTGAGCGCGGCCTGGATCACGTTCCGGGGCACTTCGTAAGTGGGCATGGTTTCAAAGCCGCCACTCTCTATGGCCGCACCGCCATGCTGGTAGATCTGCCAGTGGCCTTTCACCATCAGGTATTTGCAGGCGTAGATCGCCCGCCCACCCAGCACGCCAATGCGCCAGTCGTAATCGGTGTAGAAATACTCCTGGGCCAGCACCAGGGCCGACTGCTTGAACAACTCCTTGAGCCCGGCCTTGAGCTCTTTTTCATCTTTGGCTTTGGCGACACCCCGTGAAAACGCCCCGTCCGGAATCTTGATCACCACCGGAAAGCCCAGCTCACTCGCCACCTGCTCAACAGCATCTTTCTGGTCTTTCGACAGAATCAGCGTCTTCGGAGTCGGCACCTTGTTGTTGTTCAGCAAATCCGCCAGAAACACCTTGTTGGTGCAGCGCAGGATGGACACCGGATCATCGATTACCACCATGCCCTCGGCTTCCGCCTTGCGGGCAAATCGGTAGGTGTGGTGGTCAATGGCGGTGGTTTCCCGAATAAACAGCCCGTCGTATTCCGGCAGCCGCATATAGTCCCGGCGGGTAATGCGCTCGACATTAATGCCCAGTTTACGCCCCGCCCGCTCGAATCGCTTCAGGGCCGCCTCGTCACTGGGCGGCATTTCCTCATCCGGATTCACCAGCATGGCCAGATCAAAACGATAGCGGCGACGGGTTCTGGGCTTGCGCCAGACCATACTGCTGAAACGATCCAGCGCCGCCGCAAACAGATCCTGCTCACGCTCGTCCAGATCGGTTGGGCCTGCCGGTTTCATCGATTCTATCTGCCACTGCTTGCGGTGCCGGAACACCACTTCCAGTAGCGGACAGGGGAATCGATCGAACAATGCCCGTGCCACCGGTTTCAGATCCGGATGTTCGGCCTGGCCAAAATAGGTGCGAATCCGCACTTCATGGGTGGCATCCCGGTCATCGGTGGCGGGGTCAATCTCCTGAGCTTCCTTTTCCAGCCACTGGATCACACTGTGGTCCAGTTCTTCCAGCTCCAGAGAGAACAGTCCCTTCCGGCCAAGGTCGTTGAGGGTCATCACCGAAGGCACCACATGGTGGCCCCGAGCCTCAGCCAGCAGTGAACAGTAGTAACCACGGCTCAGATACTTCGCGCTCTGGCACAGGTTGATCACCCGCACCCGGCTGTTGGCCGGAGTGGTAAATTTCAGATACTGATCAAAGCTCAGAACATCTTCGCTAGGGTAATAAGGTGCCCAGTCTTTGGCACGGTCCACAACGATCAGCAAGCGGGACATAAATGGCATTCCTCCCTGAAGGGTCAGCCGGTTAATTGGCGCAACAATACGCCGCTGCAGGCAACTCCACAATCAACTGCAGATGCGTGCTTTTACGCATGATTGCCCGCTATCGAAAGCCACCGGTCTCTACCATAATAACGACCCAGGAGGTGCTCGCCAGCTTCCCCGTCTTTTCTACCCTTCGGGATTTGGTCACTATGCCTGATGTACTGCTTCGACAAGCTGTTGCCGACGATCTGAATCCCCTGGTGCAGCTGGAAAACCGCTGCTTTTTAGAAGACCGCATTTCACGCCGAAGCTTCCGGCGCTTTTTGGAAATGCCCAGAGACCGGCTGATTGTTGCAGAGCTTGATTCAGCGCTGGTGGGCTACTGCCTGGTACTGATGAACGCGGCCACCCGCCTGGCCCGGATCTATTCCATTGCGGTGTCCCCCTCGGTACGCGGTCAGGGTGTCGGCGAAAAACTGGTTCGGGAAGCAGAAAAAGAAGCGGTAGAGGCGGACCGGATCGTCATGCGCCTGGAAGTACGGGAAGATAATGCCGGCGCCATCAATCTTTATCGACGCCTGGGCTATCGCCAGTTCGGTAGCTACCGGGATTACTACGAAGACCACGGCAATGCGCTGCGCTTCGAACGCCGTATTCTGTATTACCAACCCTCCAGGGGCTACCTGCCGGTACCCTACTACCCGCAGACCACGGAATTCACCTGCGGCCCATCGGCTTTAATCATGGCGATGGCGGCACTGGATCAACAACAACAGCTCAACACTCTGGAAGAGCTGAAAATCTGGCGTGAAGCCACCACCATTTTCATGCTCGCCGGCCACGGCGGTTGCGGCCCCCATGGGTTAGCGCTGTCGGCCTGGCATCGCGGTTTTGAAGCCAGCGCCTGGATCAGCCAGGAAGGTGCACTGTTCAAGGACACCGTGCGTAATGGCGAGAAAAAGCGGGTATTGGAACTGGTGCATGAGGGTTTTCTGCACGACATTGGCCGAACCGGCATTCAGCTGCATCACGACCCGCTGACGCTGGACGCCATGGAGGCCGCCCTGCACAAAGGTCAGATACCGGTCATTCTGATCAGCACCTGGCAACTGAACCGCAGCCGGGTGCCGCACTGGGTGACTGTGTGTGCCATGGATGAGGATTTTGTGTACCTGCACGACCCGGACATCGATACCGAGGAGGGCGAGACCGTTGCCGACAAGCAATACCTGCCCATCGACAAACGGGTGTTCGGCAAGATGTCCAGCTATGGCCGCAACCAGCCGTTGCAAGCCGCGGTCATTGTCGGTCCCAAACGGCCCTGATCAGCTGGTGCGAATAGCCGCCTCCTTGAGTTGGGAAACCTGATCCCGCAGCCGGGCAGCGGTTTCAAAATCCAGATCGGCGGCGGCTTTATACATGTCGTCTTCCAGACGGGCCACTTCCTTGAGCAAGTCCTGCGGCGAGCGTTTGCCGGCCTTGACCAGGTAGGCTTCCGCTTCTTCGGCGGCTTTCTGACCCGGCCGATCCGCCTTGTGACGACCACGGCCGCCGCTGGTCGCGCCCTCCATGACGTCGGCAATCTTTTTGTTCAGACCGGTCGGAGTAATACCGTGCTCTTCGTTATAGGCCCGTTGTGTTTCGCGGCGTAGCTCGGTGACATCCAGGGCCCGCTGCATGGAGCCGGTAATACGGTCACCATACAGAATCGCCCGGCCGTTGATGTTCCGGGCGGCCCGGCCGATGGTCTGGATCAGCGACCGTTCACTGCGCAAGAAGCCTTCCTTGTCGGCATCCAGTATAGCCACCAGCGACACCTCGGGCATATCCAGACCCTCCCGCAACAGGTTGATGCCCACCAGCACATCAAACTCGCCCCGGCGCAGATCCCGGATAATCTCCACCCGCTCCACGGTATCAATGTCGGAGTGCAGATAACGCACCCGGATATCGTGCTCCATAAAGAAGTCAGTCAGATCTTCGGCCATACGTTTGGTCAGTGTGGTCACCAAGACGCGGTCCTTGGCCGCCACCCGGATATGGATTTCAGACAGCAGATCGTCGACCTGGGTAGACGCTGGCCGAACTTCGATGATCGGGTCCAGCAGCCCGGTGGGCCGAACCACCTGCTGCACCACCTGGCCGGCGTGGTCCGCTTCGTAGTTGCCGGGTGTGGCCGATACGAAAATCATCTGTGGCGCGATGCGCTCCCACTCCTCAAAACGCATGGGCCGATTATCCAGCGCCGACGGCAGCCGGAAACCGTATTCCACCAGGGTTTCCTTTCGTGAGCGGTCACCCTTGTACATGGCACCGATCTGGGAAATGGTCACGTGGGATTCATCCACCACCAGCAAGGCATCCGGCGGCAGGTAATCGAACAAGGTCGGTGGCGGCTCGCCGGATGGTCGGCCAGACAGGTAGCGGGAGTAGTTTTCGATGCCGTTGCAATACCCCAGCTCCAGCATCATTTCGATGTCGTAGCGGGTGCGCTCCTCCAACCGTTGCGCTTCCACTAACCGGTTATTGTCACGTAATTGTTTCAGCCGCTCATCCAGCTCTACCTTGATGAACTCTACTGCATCCAGCACTTTTTGCCGGGGCGTCACGTAATGCGACTTCGGATAGATGGTTACCCGGGGCACCCGGCGCAGCACTTCTCCGGTCAGTGGATCGAAATAGCTCAGCTGCTCCACCACGTCATCAAACAGTTCGATGCGGATGGCCTCACGCTCGGATTCCGCCGGGAACACGTCGATAACGTCGCCCCGCACCCGATAATTGGCCCGGTGGAATTCAATATCATTGCGGGTGTATTGCAGCTCCGCCAACCGGCGCAAAATAACGCGCTGATCCATCTGATCGCCCCGGTCCAGATGCAACATCATCTTCTTGTAGGATTGCGGGTCACCCAAACCGTAAATGGACGACACCGACGCCACAATAATGGCATCGGGCCGCTCCAGCAGCGCCTTGGTGGCCGACAGCCGCATCTGCTCAATATGTTCGTTGATAGAGGCGTCTTTCTCGATAAAGGTATCAGACGAGGGTACGTAGGCCTCCGGCTGGTAGTAGTCGTAATAAGACACGAAATACTCCACCGCGTTATCGGGAAAGAATTCCTTGAACTCCCCGTACAACTGAGCCGCCAGGGTCTTGTTGTGGGCCATGACGATGGTGGGCCGCTGCACCTGCTCAATCACTTTGGCAATGGTGAAGGTTTTACCGGAGCCGGTGACCCCCAGCAGGGTCTGGTGCGCGAGGCCGGAATGAATGCCATCCACCAGCCCGGCGATAGCCTTGGGCTGGTCGCCTGCCGGCTGGAAGGGCGAATCGACGCGGAACACACCGTCTCTGGCGGCACTGGGTGTTTTACTGGCCATAACTGGCGACTAACCTCCGGGGGACGGGTCTGGCGCATACGGGCCAGTACCTACAAGAAATTTAGCGATAACGCTGCTTCATGATACCATCTGTGCGATCGACGGCTGGGTGAATTATCAGCCAGGATGCCTGGCTCCTGCCCTGCCGATCGCCGCCCATAAGTCGCAGCTTTAAGGAGCTCAAGTTTGGACCTTCAACTTTCCAGCCGTGTACAGGCGATCAAGCCTTCTCCCACCCTCGCAGTTACCAACAAAGCAGCAGAACTTCGCGCTGCAGGCCAGGACATTATTGGCCTGGGTGCTGGCGAGCCGGACTTCGACACCCCCGAGCACATCAAACAGGCAGCCATTGAGGCCATTAACAACGGCCAGACCAAATACACTGCCGTAGATGGTACGCCCGCTCTGAAAAAAGCGATTATTGCGAAGTTCAAGCGCGACAACGGCCTGGAATACGAAGCCAACCAGATACTGGTAAGCAGTGGTGGCAAACAGAGCTTTTTCAACCTCGCCCTGGCGACATTGAACGCCGGAGACGAAGCCATTATTCCCGCGCCTTACTGGGTATCCTACCCGGATATGGTTCTGGTTGCCGAAGGCAAGCCGGTCATCATCGAGACCGGCCCCGAGACCCGCTTCAAGATCACTCCGGAACAGCTGGAAAACGCTATCACCGAGCGTACCCGCCTGTTCGTGATCAACAGCCCGTCCAACCCGAGTGGCATGGCCTACTCGATGGAAGAGCTGCAGGCGATTGGTGAGGTCCTGAAAAAGTATCCGAACATCATGATCGCCACTGACGACATGTACGAACCGATCCTGTGGACGGGCCAGCCGTTCTGCAACATCCTGAACGCGACGCCCGAGCTGTACGACCGCACCTTTGTCCTGAACGGCGTCTCCAAGGCTTACTCGATGACAGGCTGGCGTATCGGTTACGCGGCTGGCCCGACCAGAATCATCGGCGCGATGAAGAAGATCCAGTCCCAGAGCACCTCCAACCCGGCCTCGATCTCCCAGGCCGCCGCTCAAGCGGCCCTTGATGGCCCGCAAGAGTGCGTTGCTGAGATGGTCAAAGCGTTCAAACAACGCCACGACTGGCTGGTCGGTGCCCTGAACAAGCTACCGGGCGTCGAGTGCCTGACCGGCGATGGTACCTTCTATGTGTTCCCGAGCTTCCAGGGCGCCATTGATGCCACTGACGGCGTGAGCACGGATGTGGAATTTGCCGAGAAGCTGTTGACCGAAGCCGGCGTTGCACTGGTTCCGGGTTCGGCGTTCGGCAGCCCCGGGCACATGCGTCTGAGCTTTGCTACCAGTATGGACAATCTACACAAGGCGATTGAGCGCTTGCAGAAGGCGCTCGGCTAAAAATTTTTGGCCGGAGACTTGACGAGGCGCTATAGCCAACTTAATATACGCGCCTCGTCACATGACGACGTTCCCCGATAGCTCAGTTGGTAGAGCAACGGACTGTTAATCCGTTTGTCCCTGGTTCGAGCCCAGGTCGGGGAGCCACTATTTCGAAAGCCCGCTAGTTCTATGAATTAGCAGGCTTTTTTTTGCTTTCATTTAACCGGGCACTTCTGTTAACCGCAACTTTTGGTGGTTTTGGGTCACTCTGGCCCCAACCTGTTGGCTCTGGGTAAGTGGCAGGATGGGAAGTCCTTTCCAAAAAACGCTACGAGCACATCCATGTGCGCTTCGCTCCGGCCATCCATGGCCTCCGAGATTTTTGGAAAGGACTTCCCACCCTGCCATTTGAGCAGCACCAGTATAGTCATTACAGAAACGCGACTATTATTGAGGCCGACACTTCCAATTCATTGCAGGCTTTATGGGACTATTTCACC
>JAWOAO010000294.1:0-5011 GCA_046498485.1 Marinobacter sp.
GGCTTCCGGCGGGAAATCGCTCCAGGCACCAACGCCCACCACCAAGTCGCCGGCACCGGCTGAAAACAGCAGTTCAGTGGCACCGGGGGAAAGGGAGACGATGCGGGTGGCAGGTTCTGGCAGGCAGATGTTGCGATCAAGGGCGTCGAGGGCGCACAGCGCTTCTGCCTGGACCGTAAACGGTGCCAGCAACAGCATGATCAGGACTTTGAGCCCGCGTTTGTTTATCACGTCATTCAACCTGTCAGGAGCCGAAGATTACTGAATGAAATCATACCGAATAGTGGCCATATAGGTCCGACCAGCACCGATATAAAAGGTGGAGCTGTTGTACTGAGCCAATTTGTGCTCTTCGTCCAGAACATTATCGAGCGTGAACTTTGTGGACCACCCTCTACCAAGGGTGATTCCGGCTCTCAGGTTCCACATGCCGAATCCGGGAATTCGTTTTTGTTCATAACTGTAACGGTGGCTCTCTGCCCGCACTGTTGTTCCCACAAACCAGTCAGCGAAGTCACGATCCACATCTAACCGGACTGTTTGTTCGGGGCGGCGGATCAGTGCTGAACCATCGGTTCGATCTTCGTAGTCACCAACATTGGTACTGGCTCGAACTGTCCATTCCTGATTTTTCCATCCGCCGGACACTTCAAAGCCCCGCAAGCGAGCTTCTTTAACGTTGAGCGATTTCATTAAGCCGTTGTCATAAATAACGAGATTATCAACGTCACTCTGATAGAGCGCAAAATCCCAGAACCACGAACCATAGTTCCCTTCCACTCCCAGTTCGTAACTGGTCGATTCTTCCGGATCAAGGTCTGGATTTCCGCCCCATGATGGTGGTGAATACAGATCAAGAAATGTGGGAACTTTAAATGCCGTACCGGCACTGGCTCTGACTCGATGGTATCCATCCAGCTTATACCCATATGCGGTACCCCATGTTTCATGGGTTCCGAACGCTTCATTGTCATCACTACGCAAGCTGAAATGAAACTCTGATGGGCCAAAGTTCAGCAAGGCCTGACCAAAAAATGCCTGGTTCGTGCGAGTGTTTTCAGTGTAATTTGCTGAGGCTTCAACCTTGTCTTTCATGGTTTCCGCGCCCAACACAAACTCATGAACGCCCGCAGTAAACCAGTTCTCAAGACGAGAGGTGCGAGTGACCGTATTGGCTTCAAAGGGACCGCCCCAAGGGCCAAAGCTTTCCCCCTCAATACCATCGCGCGCATCGGCAAATTGCAGGGACGTACGCCAGTTCTCGGTAACCGGCACGTCGATACCCAAGCCGGCTACCTGAAACAGGAAGTCATTATAACCACCTTCATAATCTGACCTTCCCTCTGATCCCAGATAAGTCAGATTAACCTTCACGCCATTATTAAACTGGTGGATCGCGTTAAATGTGCCGGAGCTATTGTCATAGGGCTTGTCTTCGCCCCCTTCAACAACCGGGGCGCCCTCCGTACGAAACCTGTTCACACCCACATTCAGCGAACTGCCCTGCTCGACAGCGAATGCTCCAGCACCGTAATTCTGGGTATCAAGATTCCCGGCACCGGCTTCAATCCATCCCCCGGCACCCTTGGTTTCGGGTGTGGTAAAAGCCTGAACAACGCCCCCCATCGCGTCAGCGCCGTATAAGCTGCTGCTACCGCCACGGATAATTTCGATACGATTTACCAGTTGAGACGGCAGAAAGTGCCATGCAGGTGACCCCGAAGTGGCAGAACGAATACGAATGCCATTTACCAACAGCACGGTTCCGTCGGATTCATGACCCCGCATGAAAACCGTCGCGTTCTTGCCCATGGAGCCGTTGGATGAAATAGTCACGCCGGGTTGCGAGGCAATCAGATCCTGAAAGTCTCTCGGCTGTTCACGCCGGATCTGACGTTCTTCAATTTCAGTAACTGACGACAGACTCTCCCCAACCGTTTTCGGTCCGAGAGTCGCCGTCACCACAATCGGATCAAGCGGTTCAGGTTGTTCAGAAGACTGGGCAGCCACGGCCAACGGCAGGGCTAACAGGGAAGCGCCGGCAATAACGGCCGGTAACTGGAAATGATACATTCGAATACTCCGCCAACCGCGCGCACCCGCACGGGTTGAACTCAAGGTTCAGACTTAAGCTTGCGGAACAGGCAGAGGGCAGGCGGGTGCGGTGTGTTGGAGCAAAGCCGGGAATCGCCCACCCAAGCAGCCCACCGCAGCTCCGGGTGTTCTTCCAGGCCGGTCTCCGGGCTTGCAAGTGGAGCGGACTCCGGGGCAATCACCTTCCCATGCGAGGAGCACAGTGGCGCATCAGATTGCCGTTAACTTGCTTACCGTTGCGGGGGCAGCATCGGATTTGCCGTGATCACACCAGGCGCACCGATTTCCCGTTTCACCCGTCACGCATTGTGACGGACACCTGAAAAAAGTGGCGCAAGGCTAACAACAGACGGCAAAGCGGTCAACGAGATCTATCAAAAGCTTGCGTGGCCCTGCACACTCCCCGCTGCTATATTCAACATTCCGCCCATTGTCTTGTCGCCAAATCAAGGAGTTTTATGCAGGCCGAGCTGCTCGATATCCGCAACCACATCGCCCAGCACCCCCCTTTTGACGAGCTGCCCGAAGAGCAACTCGAGCGAATCGTTAACGGGATCGAGATAGTCTACTACCGGGCCGGCACCGCCATTCTGGAGCTGGGCCAGGGCAATCACTGGTTACATTACATTCGCAGCGGTGCGGTCGAAGTTTTCCGGCGTTCGGGTGAGTTATATAATCGGGTGGGCGAGGGCGAAATCTTCGGCCAGACCGGCTTGCTGATGAACAAGAAGGTGCGCTTTCCGGCCAAGGCCATCGAAGACTGTCTGATCTACAAAATCCCGGATGAGGTGTTCCAGTACCTGTGGGAACAGGACGAAAACTTCGCGGATTTTGTGGAAATAGAAGACCGCAGCCGCCTGCGCTCCGCGGTATCCAGGCGGGAAAAATCCAACGAGCTGATGACCTCCAAAGTCATTCGCCTGATTACCAAGGAGCCAATATCCGCACCCACCACGGTACGGCTTCAGGAAGCGGCGCGAATCATGACCGACAACGGTGTGTCGGCCCTGCTCTTGATGGATGAAACCAGTGACCGCCCGAAGCTCAAAGGTATCATTACCGACCGCGACCTGCGCACCCGTGCCGTCACCCATGCGCTGGCCTCTGAAACACCGATCAGCGAGATCATGACCGAAGGGCTGATCACGATCAGTGCCCGCTCGTTCATTTTTGAAGCCATGCTCATCATGTTGCACAACAACGTCCATCACCTTCCGGTTGTCGAAGGCGATGAAGTACGCGGCGTGATTGCGCTGTCTGACATCGTCAAATACGAAAGCCAGAGCAGCCTGTTCCTGGTCAGCAACATTTACCGCCAGAAAGACGTCAAAGGCCTGAAAAAAGTCAGCCTGGATGTCCGCGACAGCTTCGTGCGCATGGTCAACGAAGACGCCAACTCTCACATGATCGGCAGCGCCATGGCCGGCATCGGCCGCAGCTTCAGCCAGAAACTGCTGGAACTGGGCGAAGAAAAGTTTGGCCCGCCGCCAGTACCCTATTGCTTTATGGCCCTGGGCTCCATGGCCCGGGACGAACAACTGGTCGTCACCGACCAGGACAACGCCATGATCCTCGACGACAGTTTCGTTCCGGAACAGCATGATGAATACTTTATGGCGCTGGCCAAGTTTGTCAGCGACGGCCTGGCCGTCTGTGGCTATTCCTATTGCACCGGCGACATCATGGCCACCAACCCGAAATGGCGGCAGCCTCTGAAAGTCTGGAAGCAGTACTTCACCCAATGGATTGACAGCCCCAACGGCGAAACCCTGCTCAACAGCAACATCTTCTTTGACCTGGACGGCATTCACGGCCAGACCGAGCTTGCTGAGCAACTGAAAACCCTGATCTCGGAAAAAGCCTCCAACAGCCAGCGCTTCCTGACCCTGCTGGCCCGCAATGCCCTGAACCGTACACCACCGCTGGGCTTTTTCCGCACCTTCGTACTGGAAGAGGACGGCAAGCAGCAGAAAACCTTCAACCTCAAACGTCGGGGCACGGCACCGCTGTCTGACCTGATCCGGGTCCATGCCCTGGCCAGCGGCTCCCGCTCCCAGAACTCCTTCGAGCGTCTGAAGGACGTTGCCAACACCAAACTGCTGATGGACGACGACTCTGGCAACCTGCGCGACGCCCTGGAATTCATCTCCATTGTCCGCATCCGGCACCAGGCCCTGGCCATCGAAGAAGACCGTGAACCGGACAACAACGTGCGGCCGGAAGACCTGTCGCCGTTCGAGCGCAGCCACCTGAAGGACGCCTTCCGGGTGGTCAGCAACGCCCAGAAATTTTTGCGGTTCCGCTACAACGCCGGGGGCGGCCGGAATGTCTAACCACATCAAAAGCCGCAACAGCGACCAGAACTGGCCGGAAAACTACCGAAAGCAAGCCGAAACAGCCGTAGACCCCAGAATCCGCGGCTTCTACCAGGCCGGCTGCCCCGGCCCGGACACCCCCATCCGGGAAGTCCCCCTGCTGGCCATGGACTTTGAAACCACTGGCCTGGAAGCCGAACAACACTCCATCGTCAGCATTGGCCTGGTGCCTTTTACTCTGGACGGCATCCAGATCGGCAAATCCTGGCACCAGATCGTTCGCCCCAAATTGCCACTGAACCAGACCTCGATCCATGGCATCACGCACAGCGACATCGATCAGGCTCCGGACCTGGAAGAAGTATTGAACCCACTATTCGGGCACCTGACCGGCCGCATTCCCGTGGTCCACTACCGCAACATCGAACGCCCGTTCCTCAACGTCGCCCTGCAATGGCGCCTGAAAGAAGAACTTCGCTTCCCGGTCATCGACACCATGGCCATCGAAGCCCACCTGCACCCCGACCGGCGCCCCAGCCGCTGGCAGCAACTGTTGGGCAAACAGGCCACCTCCATTCGCCTGGCTGACAGCCGTAAGCGCT
>JAWOAO010000361.1:0-5260 GCA_046498485.1 Marinobacter sp.
CTGGTGCAACTGTCCCAATAAGGCATACACAGGGGCACATGGCCCTCGGCCACCGACACCGCAAAGGTCAGGTGAATGGTGACCAACGGCACCAGTGCCGCCGCCAGCGCCAGCCACCAAAGTGATACTGAGCGGTGCTCCATGGTCTCCCCCTGCCATTGACCTGCCTGGGCGACACAACACATCAATTACTCTGGCAACCACAGCGTATAAAGGCAAATGCTCAGGGTCACAGATACGCCAAGAACACTAGCCCGGCGGCCTGCGTGCCTGAGCCTGGGATGCGTTTATGGGCGTTTGGTCACCGCCATCGTCAGCCGTGAAATACAGGTCAGTTTGCCTTGCTCGTTCTCCAGCCGGATTTCCCAAACCTGAGTGGTGCTGCCAATGTGCTGGGCGCGAGCGGTGGCGTACACCCAACCGCCGGTGACCGGACGAATGTGGTTGGCGTTGATGTCCAGGCCAACTGCCACGGTGTTCTTATCTTTCAGGCAGCAGTTGGCCGCCATACTGCCCAGGGTCTCCGCCAGCAACACTGAGGATCCGCCGTGCAGAATGCCAAAGGGTTGTACCGTGCGCGAATCAACGGGCATGCGGCCTTTCACGTGGTTGTCACCGATTTCGAGGTATTCAATACCCATGTGACTGACAGCCGTATTTTTACTGGCTTCGGTCATTTGCTCGAGGTTGGGGATAACGGTCCAGATCGACATAGTGGAAAATCTCCGGGTTGAGCTTTAGTCTGGGATAGCTGTTTGCAACGAGTCTATACAGGTAGGATGCTCATAACCATGCCTTTATAGAGCATATTGCCAACAGAACCAATCCGACCAAAAGAGAGGGACCTGAGATGAAAAAAACCGGTTTACTGAGCACTGCGCTGCTGACAGCGGCTTTCGCGATGCCTGCCGCCGCGCAACTGAGCGTGGAAGACCAGATTGAAGCCCGCCAGGCGGCGTATCAGTTTATGTCATGGAACATGGGCAAGATCAAAGCGCAGGCTGTTGATGGCGAGGTTGAATTCAATGCGGACCAGATGAAAGCCGCAGCCAACGCGGTTGCCGCCGTGGCCAATTCCGGCATGGGCGCGCTCTTCAGCCCGGATTCCACCCTGGACAAGGCCGACGACACCCGCCTGAAGCCGGAGTTCTTCGAGCAGCCGGAAAAAGCCCGGGAAGTGGGCATGAACTTTGGCCGTGAAGCCAACAAGCTGCAGGAGGTTGCCGCGTCTGGTGACCGAGCGGCGCTGGCGCGTCAGTTCAGTGCCGTCGGCGAAACCTGCAAGGCCTGTCACGACAGCTTCCGGGCTGACTGATCAACGCGGCAAACCTACCACCCCAGATCCTGGGGTGCAGGTTCGGGCGCCGGCGGTGGCGAAATCAGCTCACCGCTGGCCGCCCAGACCACCAGTAACGCCAGCACCAGCGACACCACAAACGCCAGCGCACCGCCACCTCTGGCATCCCCCGACTGGCCTGCCTGCACTTTCTTTTTGCCGGTGATCATCGGCGCCACCAGATTGTCTTTCTTGATAACGGTGTAAAACAGCACGGCCGCCACATGCAACGCGACCAGGCCGTACAGGTACCATTCGGTCTGTCGGTGCCAGCCGCTCAGGGTGCCGCTCAGGTCGGATGAAACCAGCGGATACAGCGGGCCGTAAAAGGCAACTTCATCGTTGGCAAACAGGCCAGACACCGCCTGATACCCGAACAGACCGATCAGCGCCAGCACCGACAAGGCCCCCAGCGGGTTATGACCAACACCCTGCCAACGCCCCTTGAGGTAGTCAACGATCACGCCCGGGCCACGCACAAATTGAACGAACCTGGCATAGCTTGAGCCCAGAAAGCCCCAGACGATGCGAAAAGCCAGCAGACCGATCACCACCAGGCCAAAGCGCTCGTGCCAGGCCATCCAGTCGCCGCCAACTTTGATCGTTACGATGGATCCGGTCACCGCCAGCACCAGTAACCAGTGAAACAGTCTGACCGGCAAATCCCACAAGCGAATGGTTGTCATATCAATCCCTTTACCTCACCAACAGGTTGGCGCATTGACAAGAGCAAGCTTGCCAAGCTCCTGCCAAGCTTCATTCAACGCGCACTAACGCCTGTTTCTGCCAACCCAGCCGCCCGGTTGCAACCACCTGGCGACGAATACCCGGTACAGGTTTTACCATGAACAAATCACCGTTTCGCCCCACCATCGCCCTCGGCACGCCGATGGCTTTGGCCAGTTCCCCGTGCACCTGCATGTGCTCAGCTTCGCCATGAACCGGTATCGCAATCCGGGGGCGAACCCAGCGGTACATGGCCTTCAACTCGTCCTGAGCCGGATGCCCAGATGCGTGTATGGGCGCGCCAGCGCGCTCGGCAGTGATCACGATCACGCCAAGATTGCGCAACTGGGTGATCAGCACATCGATAGACTCTTCGTTGCCCGGGATTGCCCGGGCACTGAAAATCACCGTGTCGCCGGCCTCCAGTTCAAAATCGGGATGGCTGCCCTGGGCCAGTCGACGCAGGGCGGTTCTGGGTTCGCCCTGGCTGCCGGTAGCCACCGCCAGCACATCATGGCGGGGCAAATAGCCAAGATGGGCGGGGCTGATGAGTTTGTCCGGCCCGGGCCACAAGCCTGCGGCTTTCGCGGCACCGCTCATATTCACCAGTGAGCGACCCAACAACCCCATGTAACGGCCGGTCTCGCGGGCAATCATCGCCAGCGTGTGCAAGCGAGCGATATTGCTGCCAAAACAGGTCACCACCACCCGGCCCTCGGCTGCGCGGATCAGGTCCAGCAAGCCTTTGTGCAGGGCGGCCTCCGACACTGAGTGACCCGGCACATTGGCGTTGGTGGAATCACACACCATGGCGTCGACACCTTCGTCAGCGAGGTCGGTAAAGGTGGATGCCGAGTAGCCATGGCCCACCAGAGGCTGGTCATCCAGCTTCCAGTCGCCACTGTGGAAAATACGGCCAATCGGGGTGCGAATCATCAACGCGTTGGGATCAGGGATGGAGTGGGTCAGGGCCAGCCATTGCACATTGAAGCGCCCTATTTGCCGGCGCTCGCCGGTGTTCACCTCAATGATCGGCACCCGGTGCAGCAGATCAAATTCCGCCAGCTTGCGGCGCAGGATTTCCGCAGTGAACCGGCTGGTGTAGATGGGGCACTGCAGCAGCGGCCACAGATAAGGCACGGCACCAACATGGTCTTCGTGAGCGTGGGTAATGATCAAACCGGCCAGCTGGTCCCGCCGATCAACAATAAAGGCCGGGTCTGCCATCTGCACCGGTGGCTCACCCCGATGGTGCACGGTGCCGTCGGCCGAAACCCGGCCCGGCTTCGGGAAAGTAACGCCACAATCCACCATCAACCATTGGCCATCATGGCCATACAGGTTGAGGTTCATGCCGATTTCACCGGTGCCGCCCAGGGGTAAAAACCATAAGTCGTTGTGCTCGGGGGTCATGTAACGCGCATCATATTAGCTGTCATATCGGTTGAAACCTTTGATCATTCCTATAGTTAACGCTGTCAGTATAGACCTGCCCGGCAGCCATGGCGCTGGATCAACTCGGGGCGCTGTTGAAATCCAGCTCGGGCGCCACAACGTTAACTGATGAAACGCTTCAAAAACACTCCCGATTCCCGACAGGAAGATCGACCATCATGAAAATATTAATGGTACTCACTTCCCACGACCAGATGGGCGACACCGGCCACAAGACCGGCTTCTGGCTGGAAGAGTTCACCGCGCCGTTTTTCGTGTTCAAAGACGCGGGCGCCGACATCACCCTGGCCTCCCCGAAAGGTGGGCAACCACCGATAGATCCGACCAGTGAAACGGAAGACGCCCTGACCGACTCCACCCGTCGGTTTATGGAAGACGCCCACGCCAAAGAAATGCTGGCAAGCACCAAAAAGCTGGCCGACGTCGACATGAACCAGTTCGACGCCATTTTTTATCCGGGCGGCCACGGGCCACTGTGGGATCTGGTCGACAATGACAAGAGCATCGCACTGATCAAGACGGCCTACGAGCAGGACAAGATCATTGCCGCCGTGTGCCACGCCCCGGCGGTGTTCAAGAACGTGTTCGTCAAACCAGATCAGAATATTGTGGGCGGCCGCAACGTGACCGGCTTTACCAACACCGAGGAAGAAGCGGTGCAGCTCACCAACATCGTGCCCTTCCTGCTGGAGGACATGCTCAAGGAAAACAATGGCCGCTACAGCTCTGGTGACGACTGGGCTCCGCACATTGTGGTGGATGGCAAGCTGATCACCGGCCAGAACCCGGCGTCTTCAGAAGGCGCCGCCAAAGCCGTGGTGCAGGCCTTGCAGGAAGGCTGACCGGCTGAGCCCGGGTCAGGACGTCGGGGTCAGATGAAAATTTCATCTGACCCCGAATTTATCGCCTATCTGTGCTAACGTTTTGAGGACTATCTCAAAAGGTTGGCCATCGCTATGAGCAATCCCAAACACACGCTTTTCTGGATGACACTGTTCCTCGGCGTGGTCGTTATTGTCGGCGCCCTGATCCACAAACCCCTGATCTCGGCCTTTATGGCCAACTGGGTCTTCAATCTTCTGATTGTCGGGGTTCTGATCATCGGCATTGGCCTCACCTACCGGCAGGTATTTGTGTTATTCCCGGAGCTGAAATGGATTGCCCAGTTCCGTACCGGCCATACCGGGCTCTCGGTCGTTCAGGAACCCCGTCTGTTGAAGCCGCTGGCAAGGCAACTGGGTGAGGACACCAAGCGCGACCGGTTTACCCTCTCCACGCTATCACTGCGCACCGTGCTGGACGGCATTCACTCGCGCATGGATGAGCAGCGGGAAATCACCCGCTACTTCATCAGTCTGCTGATTTTTCTCGGGCTGTTGGGCACCTTCTGGGGCTTGCTGGGCACCATCAACTCGGTGGGCCAGGTGATTACCGGCCTCGACATGAGCCAGCAAGACTTCAGCACGGTGTTTGCGGAACTGCAGGAAGGCCTGCTCACCCCCCTTGAAGGCATGGGCACCGCGTTCAGCTCCTCCCTGCTGGGCCTCGGCGGCTCACTCATTCTCGGCTTCCTCGACATCCAGGCCGGCCATGCCCAGAACCGCTTCTACGACGGGTTGGAAGAGTGGCTGACCGGCGTGACCAATCTGGTGGACCGGGTCGATGGCGGGAAAGACTTGTCATGATGGGATCCAGGCGCCGCAGCCGAAGCACCATCAATGTCTGGCCGGGCTATGTCGATGC
>JAWOAO010000397.1:0-3885 GCA_046498485.1 Marinobacter sp.
GTATTTTTGCCGCGGCGCCAGCCGTGCAGCTTCTCCAATAATTTCAGAACACCCTCGGGCGCATGGGCCCGCTTCCATTCCCCGGCCGCGTACTTGGCAGATTCGTTCCAGGTCGGGTACGGATGAATGGTACCCAGAATCTTGTTCAGGCCCAGGCCATGTTTCATCGCCAGGGTGAATTCCGCGAGGATTTCAGCCGCGTGGGAGCTGACCACCACCACACCCAGTATTTTGTCCTTGCCCGGCGGTGTCAGGATCTTGATGAAGCCGTAGTCTTCGCTGTCGGCAATGGCGCGATCCAGATCGTCCAGGCCGTAACGGGTGATTTCGTAAGCGATACCTTGCGCGTTGGCCTCGGCCTCGCTGAGGCCAACACGGGCCACCTCCGGCGAGGTAAAGGTGACCCAGGGCATTACCCGGTAATCCACCTTGAAGCGTTTGAACTGGCCAAACAGCCCGTTCACCGCCGCGTACCAGGCCTGATGCGCCGCCGCGTGGGTAAACTGATAAGGCCCGGCGACATCCCCGCAGGCAAAGACATTGGGGTAACGCAGGCTCATATCCTCCTCCACCGGCACCGTACCGTTGGCCAGCGTCTCGACGCCGATCCGGTCGAGATTCAGGCCGGAGGTATTGGCTGCGCGACCCACGGCCACCAGCACCTCGTCAAAGGGTATACGCACCCGCTCGCCATCATGTTCACAGTAGGCAACCTTGTCACCGTCCTCGGTACAGAACTCCACGGCAGAATGTTGCAGGCGCACATCAATGCCGTCGGCCTGAAACTGCTTGAGCACCACCGCTGCGACATCGGCATCTTCTTTTGACAGTAAACGCTCGCCCCGCTCAACCTGTGTCACTTTGGTGCCCAGACGGGCAAAGGCGTGGGCCAGCTCAGAGCCGATGGGGCCGCCGCCCAGCACCAGCAGGCGCTCCGGCTGCTCCTCCAGTGCCCACAAATTATCGGAATTCAGCGGCTGCATGTCGTCCAGGCCCGGAATCGGCGGCATGGCCGGCTTGCCGCCGGTGGCAACAACAATGCTGCGGGCGGTCAGACGCTCGGTGCGGCCATCATTGTGCTTTACCTCCAGCTCCCAGGGCGATACGAAGCTTGCCTCACCGAAGAGGCAGTCGACACCCAGTTTGCGGTAACGCTCGGGGGAATCGTGGGGCTCCACCTTGGCGATCACCTCTTTAACACGGTTCATGATGTTTTTGAACGAACCCTTCACCGGCACCGACTCAAGCCCGTAGCGATTGGCGTGGCGCAGGGTGTCGGCCGCCTTGGCACTGCGGATCAGGGCCTTGGAGGGCACACAGCCGGTATTCAGGCAGTCGCCACCCAGTTTGTGCTTTTCGATCAGCGCCACCTTGGCCTTTACCGCAGCGGCAATGTACGCCGACACCAGCCCGGCAGAGCCGCCGCCGATCACCAGCAGGTTGTAATCAAAGTGTGCCGGTTTCTGCCAGCCGGCATAGACCTTGCGGCGGCGGATAAAGCCCACCACAAACTTGGCGATCAGCGGGAAAATACCCAGCAAGGCAAAAGACAACAGCAGTTCCGGCGAGACGATATCACTGGTGGACTGAATCTGCCCGAGCTGGGTGCCAGCATTCACGTAAACGAAGGTGCCCGGCAACATGGCGATCCAGCTCACTAATGCGTAGGTGCGCAGCTTCATGCCGGTCAGGCCCATGGCGAGGTTGATCAGGAAGAACGGGAACACCGGCACCAGGCGCAGAGTGGCGAGATAGAAAGCACCGTCTTTCCTGATGCCCCGGTCCATCTTCGCCACTGTCTCGGCGTAGCGCTTGCGCAAGGTGTCCCGCATCAGAAAGCGGGCCACCAGAAACGCCAGGCAAGCGCCTACCGTGGAAGCAATGGACACCGCAGCAAGGCCGTAAATATTACCGAAGAAGGCGCCACCGGCCAGCGTCATGATGGTGGCCCCCGGCAGCGACAGCGCCGTCACCACCACATAAATAGCGGCATAACCTACCACCGCCAGCAACAGGTTCTGCTCAATCCACTCAGCCATTGTGCCTTGATGGGTCTGCAGATTCCCCAACGTGAGCAACTTGTGCCCGTCAAATCCGATAAAGAGGCCGATGATCGCGGCAATAATCAGAATAAGTAGTAACTTGCTTCGATTCATATCCATGCCTGCTAAAAGTGTATAAACCAATACGCTGTTGTCGCTAAGACACGATCACCGACTGGATGTTACATCGTTCCTGAACTAAATTATTGAGCAATCACTACAGAATACCGGAACTTTTATGGATTCCGAAACACTATACAGAGACAAATAGCCAAGCAGGACTGACAAGGGACGAAAACCCA
This sequence comes from Marinobacter sp., assembly GCA_046498485.1. Lineage (GTDB taxonomy): Bacteria > Pseudomonadota > Gammaproteobacteria > Pseudomonadales > Oleiphilaceae > Marinobacter. The sequence continues at coordinate 2,345 of JAWOAO010000397.1, forward strand.
TGGACACAGCGGTGCATCTGGAATCTGAAGCGTCACTGATCGAAGACCTCAAAAAGGGCAATTCACTCGCCTACCGGAAGGCAGTGCGCGAGTATTCCCCAGCCATGCTGAGCGTTGCCCGTTTTTACCTGGACCACAGCAGCGCCGAAGAAATTGTTCAGGATTGCTGGGTGACCGTGATTGACGCTATCCAGAAATTCGAAGGTCGATCCGGACTGAAAACCTGGCTGCACCGCATTGTTGCCAACCGCTGCAAAAACAAACTTCGTTCCAGCAATCGGGACGTGACCACCGACTTCTCCGAAAACCTGGACCCAGAACTGGCTGGCCGTTTCAATTCCACCGGCCGCTGGGACCTGCCACCCAAGCTGAAGTTCCACGAATCCGCAGACACCCTGATGGAAAAAGGCGCCCTCAGTGACTGTTTGAACAAACACCTGTCCGCGTTACCGGAAAGCCAACGCTCCGCCCTGATGCTCTACGAAGCCCACCAGCACAAATCCGAGGATGTCTGTAACATTCTGGATGTCAGTGCTTCTAACCTTCGTGTACTTTTACATCGGGCCAGGCAGAAGATCTTTCTGATGGTGGAAACCTTCCAGGAGACGGGCGAATGCTGATGTGCAGGGGTCTGGCCGAGATTGCCAGTGATTACATTGATGGCGAACTGAACGGCCGGCAGAGCCTGTCCGTAAAAATGCACTTGATGATGTGCAAGGACTGCCGGACCTTTATCGGCAATTTTCGTGCAAGCAGCAATCTGCTCAGCGCCCATTTCTCCGGGCCGGCCGATGAGGAATTCCTGCGCCGGATTGATGAACGGGTGGCAGAAGCGCTCGGTGAACGACATTCTGACAAAGACAACAAGCAGTGACCGCTCAATAACTCTTAGCATCGTGATCGCTTCTCCGCCTCGATACCGGCCCGAGACGGTCATGCGGCGAGCAATCTCCTGAAGAGTCCGATCGCCGGTCTGATGCCAGGCCAGATTGATCTCCCCGGCCGTTGAGCGCGGCAAGCCATGACAAGTCAGTTATTCTTGATGAATTTCTGCTGCTCCAGTCGGGTATGCTCGGTCAATGCCGCCAGTTCTTTTGAGCCCCAGGCCAGCGGATCGGCGGCCATTGGTGCGACCATACAGATTTGCACCATTTCATCCAGGTGCACCATCTCCATGCCGAAGTCACGCTTACCCATCGCGACGAAATGCGGGTAGTCGTTTTTGAAGGTGGCGGCATAGCCCGAACCACTGGCATGGCAGGTGGCACAAGAGAGGCCGTTCGACGACAGACTGTTGTCATTGAACAGTTTCTCGCCCAACGCCCGCAATTCGGCCACATTACCCTGGTAAGGGGTATAACCTTCGGGCCGGCGGATCGCCTTCCTGCTCTGGGCAGAGACACCCTCGCCCTCAGCTTTACCTTCTGCCTCTCCTTCTGCCTCTCCTTCTGCCTCTCCTTCTGCCTCTCCTTCTGCTTCTGCTTCTGCCTCACCCTCTGCACGGCCAGGGGCGAAGCAGAAGGTGTTGCCGAAGGCCGTGC
>JAWOAO010000006.1:0-3476 GCA_046498485.1 Marinobacter sp.
CGATGTCGCCTTTCTGGGCATTGATCGAAATGACCGCGCCTTCGACTCTGGGCGCCTGAGACAGGGCGACCTGAAGTTCTTGTTGCAGGACGTCTTCAGCGTTATCGGGATCGTCGCCCGGCTCCAAAACCCGGGGCAGCGACAGAACTTTTACGTAAACCACGTCGCCCGGCGCCACCACGTCAGACACCTTGCCCGGGGCAGGGCCGGTCAGACTTTCGGTGCGATAGCGCTTGGCCCAGCTCATGGTGTCAAAACCCATCTTGCCGGGGCCCAGGTGCCGGATGTGCACATCGGCCTCGCCCTGGTCGTCATCGATGGCGGTAACAACCGCAGGAATCAGGCTTTCAATGCGAGGATAGTTACGCATCTGGTCAGACAGTGCCACCGCCGACAGGTCGCTCACATCAAGCTGGCCGATGGCACCCCGAAAGCCGTGACGCCGATCGTAGTTTTCAAGCCCGCTACGGAGGGCTTCGGTGGCCGCTTTCTGTTTTTCGCTGTCAACCGTCAGGGTGACGCTGTAACCGTCGGTATAGGCAGCTTCGCCAAATCGGCGCACCATTTCTGTTCGCGCCATTTCGGCCACGTAATCGGCGTCGACTTCAGTTTCACGGCTGTTGTAGGTTGCCGTTAACGGCGCCTCGGTCGCGAGCAGCCAGGCGTCCTGAGTGATGTGGCCAAGCTCCCGCATCCGTCCGAGAATCCAGTTGCGGCGAATCATCGCTCTTTCCGGATTTGCCAGCGGGTTGAAAGCAGACGGCGCTTTTGGCAGTCCGGCCAGCATGGCCATCTGGGCCAGGGATAGTTCATTGACGGGCAGGTCATAATAAACCTGAGCGGCGGCAGCGATTCCGTAAGCCCGGTTGCCCAGATAGATCTTGTTCAGGTACAGCTCCAGAATCTTGTCTTTATCAAGTTCACGCTCTATTTGAATAGCCAGGAGTATCTCGTTGAACTTGCGAATAAAGGTCCTGTCGCGTGACAAAAAGTAATTTTTTGCAACCTGCATGGTGATGGTGCTGCCCCCGGACTGGATGCTTCCGGTAGAGGCCAGTTCGATCGCAGCCCGCGTCAGGCCTCTGAAGTCGACACCAAGGTGCTCATAAAATCGTGAGTCTTCCGCGGCCAGAAAGGCTTGTAACTGAATTGTAGGGATCTGTTCGATTGTGACCGGTGTCCTTCTCTTCTCGCCGAATTCTGCTATTAATCTGTGGTCTTGGCTATGTACCCGAAGCGGCGTCTGAAGTTTTACGTCCAGTAATTGCTGGACAGGCGGCAGGCTTGGCCGAAGGTACAGATAGAAGGCTGAGGCGATGATAATAGCGACGCTCAGACCAGTGAGCAGGAACCAGGCGAAAACACGAGATGTACGCAGCAATTGGGACATTTTTTTCTGACAACAGTTGGATATAGGTCTATTATTTAAGAAATTGCTTTAGGAAGGAAGGGTTACTTCGCTGAATGCAATATCTCTTGGAAATAAAGAGCCTGCATTGTAGACGGAAAATTCAAAGAATTCTCTTACATAAAAAACACATAAAGTGTCTCTGAAATAAATGCCGTATCAGGGATTGGTTCAGAGACTCTTAAGCCGGGTGCATTAAACCAGGTATAAGGGTGAGCGCGTGTTCGGATTGCTAGGAAAAAAATCCAGTGCAGTGCTGGGCTTGGATGTCAGCTCCAGCTCGGTCAAACTTCTGGAGCTGTCGAAGCAGGGCAACCGCTACAAAGTGGAAAGCTATGCCGTTGAGCCTTTGCCGGCTAACGCAGTGGTCGAGAAGAACATTACCGACGTTGAGGCGGTGGGTGAGGTGCTCAAGCGAGTGGCTTCCAAATCCCGCACCGGCGTAAAACATGTGGCGGTTGCGGTTTCTGGTTCAGCCGTAATCACGAAAGTGATTCAGATGGACCGTGGCCTCAACGAATTCGAAATGGAAGATCAGATCGCGCTTGAGGCGGATCAATACATTCCTTACCCATTGGACGAGGTCGCCATAGACTTTGAGGTTCAGGGGCCATCGGAATCGAACCCGGACCAGGTTGATGTCTTGCTGGCGGCATGCCGGAAAGAAAACGTCGATATTCGGGAAGATGCGCTGGAGATTGCCGGCCTCACCACCAGGATTGTCGATGTCGAAGCTTACGCGCTTGAGCGTGCCTACCAGCTGATCGAATCGCAACTCGACTCTCAGGGTGAAGATCTGGTGGTGGCGATCGTTGATGTTGGTGCCACCATGACAACCCTGAGTGTGCTGGCCGAGGGTAAGACCGTTTATACCCGCGAGCAGATCTTCGGCGGCAAGCAGCTGACCGAAGAGATCCAGCGACGCTACGGGCTTTCTGTCGAAGAAGCTGGCCTGGCCAAGAAGCAGGGCGGGCTGCCAGACGACTATGAACCCGAAGTGCTCAACCCGTTCCGTGAGGCCGTCGTGCAGCAAGTTGCGCGTGCCCTCCAGTTTTTCTTTGGTGCCAGTCAATACAATGCGGTTGATTACGTGGTGCTGGCGGGCGGTACGGCGTCTGTCCAGGGGCTGACCGAAATGGTTGAAGAAAAGACCGGCACGCCGACGCTGGTGGCAAACCCGTTTGCAGAAATGGCGATTGGTTCCAGAGTAAACGCATCCGCCCTGAGCAATGATGCGCCATCGTTGATGATTGCCTGCGGCCTGGCAATGAGGAGTTTCGACTGATGGCTAGAATTAACCTGAGACCATGGCGAGAAGAACTGCGAGCCGAGAAGCAAAAGCAGTTTGTGGTAATGATACTGGGAGCTGTGATTATTGCCGGAGGCCTGTCTTTTCTCTGGAAATCCGATATGGATAGCCGGCTTGCCTATCAGCAATCTCGCAACGCCTACATTGAAACCGCAACCAAGCAACTGGATCAGCAGATCACAGAGATTGAAAACCTCAAGCGGCAGCGCGATGAGCTGTTGGCGCGAATGCAGGTAATTCAGGATCTTCAGGGTACGCGTCCGGTCATTGTTCGGGTGTTCGATGAGCTGGTAAGAACCTTGCCGGATGGTCTGTTCTACACCGACCTGAAGCGAACGGGTGAGCGCATTGATATTGTCGGCATGGCGGAATCCAATAGCCGGATCTCCAATCTGATGCGCCAGTTTGAAGAGTCAGACTGGTTTGCCAACCCCAATCTTTCCAACGTAGCTGCCGCCGATGCCCGCCGGGCCGGATACAGTCAGTTCAACCTTGCGGTCCAGCAACGGACACCAGAGCTCGAAGGGGAGGATAATTAATGAGCCTCGCGGACTCACTTAAGAGCTTGAATGATTTCGATATCAATGACCTTGATGTCAACAATGCAGGTATCTGGCCGGCACCGATCAAAGCCATTGTGGCGCTGATTGTCTTTGGCCTGGTACTTGGTGGTGGTTACTGGTTTTTTATCAAAGACCAGTACGCTGATCTGGAGCGCGTTGAGCGTACCGAGATGGAGCTGAAACAGCGTTACGAACA
>JAWOAO010000040.1:0-3507 GCA_046498485.1 Marinobacter sp.
AGTTCACGGGCCAGTTTGCGAACCGCAGGGCCAGCGTGCACTTTGCTGCCGGCGGCGGGCGCTTCGTAGGTTACCGAGCCGGTGTCTGCAAGCTTGGGTTTGTTATCACTCGCCGCAGCCGGCTGTTCAGGCGCGGCTGGCTGCCTTTTGCCAGCATCACTGCTATCAGCCGGGGCGGAATCGTCAGAGTCGTCGCCATCATCTGCGCCATCGTCGGTGATGATCATTTCCAGCAGGTCATCGCCCTCGGAAATCTTGTCACCTTCTTTGACCAGAATCTTGCCGATTTTGCCGGCGAAAGGCGATGGAATTTCCATGGTCGCCTTGTCCGACTCCACGGTAACCAACGCGCTTTCTACGTCAACGTCGTCGCCTTCAGACACGTTAAGTTCAATGATCGGGATGTTGTCAAAACCATCCAGGCCAGACACTTTCACGATTTCTGTGCGCGTGCCGCCGGATTTTTTCCGCGCTGCTGGTTTGCTAGCGCTGTCTTCCGACTTCGCCGGTGCGTCGGCACTTTGAGCTTTGGGCTCTGGCGCACTGCTGTCGTCTGCAGCACCACCAGCACTCGCGCCGTCTGAGCTAAGCATGCCAACAACGTCGCCTTCTTTGACCTTGTCGCCCACTTTAACGGTGATCTTGACGATCTTACCGGCTGCTGGTGACGGCAACTCGACCGATGCTTTGTCGGTTTCAACCGTCAGAATCGGATCTTCTTCAACCACCGAATCACCAACGCTGACCAGTATTTCAATCACTTCAACTTCATCTGCCCCGCCCAGATCGGGGACCCTGATTTCTTGCTCACTCATAGCGGTCTCCTTAGCGGTGCGCCGGGTTCGGTTTGTTGCGATCGATTCCGTACTTGCGCATGGCTTCAAGAACCTGCTCTTGCTTGATCTCACCGTCTTTAGCCAGAGCAGACAACGCTGCTACGGCAACGTGGTAACGATCAACCTCAAAGAAATCACGCAGTTTTTCACGAGTGTCGCTGCGGCCAAAGCCATCCGTACCCAGGGTCAGGAAGGTTTTGGGGATAAACGCCCGTAACTGTTCAGAGTGCAGCTTGATGTAGTCGGTAGACGACACAACCGGGCCCGTCTGATTTTCCAGGCACTGGGTAACATAGGCTTTGCGGCCTTTGTCGTCTGGGTGCATCAGGTTCCAGCGCTCTACGTGCTGGCCATCACGGGCCAGTTCGTTAAAGCTGGTCACACTCCACACGTCAGAGCTAACGCCCCAATCGTCTTGCAACAGCTCGGCTGCGGCATTCACTTCGTTCAGGATAGCGCCGGAGCCCAGCAGCTGAACCCGCAACTTGGTTTTACCTTTGCCTTTTGCTTCCACTGAACTGAACTTGTACATACCCTTGATGATGCCATCAGCACACCCTTCAGGCATCGCCGGTTGAACGTAATTCTCGTTCTCCATGGTGATGTAGTAATAAACGTTGGTGTTGTCTTCGTACATTTCCTTCATGCCGTGGTGAATCACCACCGCCATTTCATAGGCGTAAGCCGGATCGTACGCTTTGCAGTTCGGAATGGTGTTGGCCAGAATATGGCTGTGACCATCCTGGTGCTGCAAACCTTCGCCGTTCAGGGTGGTACGCCCTGCGGTGCCGCCAATCAGGAAACCGCGGGCCTGAATGTCGCCAGCGGCCCAGGCCAGGTCGCCAACGCGCTGAAAACCGAACATGGAATAAAACGCGTAAAACGGAATCAGCGGAAAGTTGTTGTTGCTGTAGGACGTAGCAGCCGCAATCCAGGCCGCCATGGCGCCGCCTTCGTTGATGCCTTCCTGCAGAATCTGACCCTTTTTGTCTTCACGGTAATACATGATCTGGTCGCGATCCTGCGGCACGTACTTCTGCCCTTCTGAGGTATAAATACCCAGCTGGCGGAACATGCCTTCCATACCAAAGGTACGGGCTTCATCGGGAACAATCGGTACAACCCGCTTGCCCACACGCTTGTCTTTTACCAACGCGCTCAGAATACGCACGAACGACATAGTCGTGGATATCTCGCGGCCGTTGGAACCTTCCAGCACCTGCTTGAAGATATCCAGGTCAGGAATCTGCAGCGGCTGGCTGTCTTTACGACGTTTGGGATAGAAACCACCCAGATCTGCCCGGCGCTTTTTCATGTACACAAGCTCAGGGCTGTCTGGCGCTGGGCGATAGTAAGGCACGCTGTCCAGTTCTTCGTCTTTCAGCGGAATCGCGAAGCGGTCACGGAAGTCTTTCAAAGTCTCAGTGTCGAGCTTTTTCAGCGAGTGAGCCGTGTTGGTGGCTTCGCCAGCGGCACCAAAACCATAACCTTTGATGGTATGGGCCAGAATAACAGTCGGCTTACCATTGGCTTGTGTCGCCGCTTTCTTATAAGCCGCATACACCTTGTACGGGTCGTGGCCGCCGCGATTAAGCTTTTGAATGTCGTCGTCGGTCCAGTTTTCAACCATCTTGGCCAGCTTCGGATACTTGCCGAAAAACTGCTTGCGGGTTGCCGCCGGGCCACCGTTGGTGAAATTCTGCAGTTCGCCGTCAACCACTTCGTCCATGGCGCGCTGCATGGTGCCGTCTTCGTCTTGATCAAACAGCGGATCCCACATGCGACCCCAAACCACTTTGATCACGTTCCAGCCAGCACCGCGGAACGAGCCTTCCAGTTCCTGAATGATCTTGCCGTTACCACGAACCGGGCCATCCAGGCGCTGCAGGTTGCAGTTTATCACAAACACCAGATTGTCCAGGTTTTCACGGCTGGCTTTGGAAATACAGCCCAGAGTTTCGGGCTCGTCACATTCACCATCACCGATGAAACACCACACTTTGCGATTTTCCATTTCGACCAGCTCGCGGCTGTCGAGGTACTTCATGATGTGTGCCTGGTAAATGGCCTGAATCGGGCCTAGGCCCATGGACACCGTGGGGAACTGCCAGTAATCCGGCATCAGCCACGGGTGCGGATAGGATGACAGACCACCGCCGTCGACTTCTTCGCGGTACTTGTCTAGCTGCGACTCTTCAAACCGGCCTTCCAAAAAGGAACGGGCATAAATACCCGGCGCCGCGTGACCCTGGAAATACACAAGGTCTGACTCGCGTTTTTCATCGCCACCGTGGAAAAAATAGTTGAAACCTACATCATAAAGCGTGGCCGCAGACGAAAAGGTGGAAATATGACCACCCAGATCGCCCGGGCGTTTGCCAGCACGCACAACCATCGCCATGGCATTCCAACGGATCAGCGAGCGAATACGCCGTTCCATGAACAGGTCACCCGGCATCCGTGCTTCTTGTCCAACCGGGATGGTGTTACGGAATGGCGTGGTTATGGCATACGGCAGCTGGGTTCCGTCGCGGCTGGCACGTTCGGAAAGGCGCTCCAGAATGTACTTGGCTCGGCTTACGCCCTCCTGCTCGATCAGTGATTCGAGGGCGTCAAGCCACTCTGTGGTTTCAATCGGATCGTCGTCCTGGTACATCAATTCCTCCCGGAG
>JAWOAO010000113.1:0-2921 GCA_046498485.1 Marinobacter sp.
CTGGTTTGGGGCCGGGAAATCTGCGGACAAAAGGCCTCGACCCTGATCCGGAAAATTGTCCGCCGAAAACTGCTGGAGCATGTCCAGGCCCTTGGACCGATGTACATCAGGGATAAACAGACCGCACCGCTGACCAGCACCATGCTGGAACGGGTGGAAGCCCTGCACGGGTATTTTGCCCAGTATCTTCCTCAGAAACCGCTGGCGTTGATCGTACCGATCATGATCGGTCTCACAGCCCTAACCGTCAGTTGGGTGGTGGGCCTGATCTTCCTGATCACCGCTCCCCTGGTCCCTTTGTTCATGATTATGATCGGTCGGGGAGCCGAGAAGTTGAACCAGAAAAACTTTCAACTCCTTTCCCGCATGAGCGCCCACTTTCTGGATACACTTCAAGGCCTGACCACGCTGAAACTCTTTCAGCGTTCCACAAAGGAAACAGAACGCCTTGCCGTATCTTCGGAACGATATCGCCAAGGGACCATGACGGTGTTGCGCGTGGCATTTCTCTCATCCGCGATTCTTGAATTTCTCACCTGCGTCGCCCTGGCCATGACAGCGGTCTTTCTTGGCCTCTCCTATCTGCATTATTTCGATTTCGGTCTCTACTCCCGTCCTCTGACCCTGCAAACCGGCCTTTTTCTGCTTCTGTTGGCCCCGGAACTGTTTCTGCCGCTGCGAGAACTTGGCACTCACTATCATGCCCGTGCCGAAGCGTTGGGTGCGGCGACGGAAATCAGTTCCATCCTGCATCAGCCACTCCCGCCAAACGAACAAAAAACGGCTAGCTCTCTGGTCGTTAACGACGGAATCAACCTCGACCTGTGCCATGTCACCCACAGTTACGCCCAGGGCCAGCGTCCTGCACTCAACGACCTTAGCCTGAACATCAAGGCCGGAGAATGGCTGGCGATTGTCGGTGCCAGCGGCGCCGGAAAAACTACCCTGATGCATCTGTTGCTCCGCTTTCTGCCTCTACAGCAGGGGACCATCGAGGTCAACGGACAACCACTGGCCAGCCTTGGTACAGCGGACTGGCACCGGCACCTTGCCTGGGTCCCACAGCAGCCCACGCTTTTTCACGGCACAGTGGCGGATAATATCGCCCTGGGAGACCCACACCTGAGCCTGGAGCGGATTGTCGCCGCTGCCCGGGCGGCACGGGTAGATGACTTTACCCAGGACCTTGCATCCGGGTTGACAACCGCTGTCGGCGAACAGGGCAAACTGCTTTCAGGCGGTCAGGCACGACGAGTGGCGCTGGCCCGTGCCTTTGCCAGGGATTCATCCCTGGTGATCCTGGATGAACCAACCGCCAGTCTCGACGGAGAGAATGAGCGTCTGATCACAGCCAGTCTGCAACAGTTGGCCCAGGGAAGAACCGTGATCATGCTGACCCACCGGCTTGCAACTGCCCGGGCTGCTGACCGCATAGCAGTCATGGCCAATGGATCGGTGGTTGAAGTGGGTACTCACCAGGACCTGCTGGCAGCAAACGGCACCTATACCGGACTTTTTTCCAGCGACAGCAAAGCAGAATTATGAAGTCTCTGTTACCTTTTGTCAAACTGCTGTGGCCCCATAGGGGCTGGGTGACGCTGGCGATGTTTTTTGCTCTACTGACCCTGCTTGCCAGCATCGGTTTGCTGGCACTCTCCGGCTGGTTTCTCAGTGCCTCGGCTGTTGCCGGCTTGAGCGTGGCCTCGGCTTATATGTTCGATATTTTCACCCCCAGTGCTGGTATTCGTGCCTTTGCTGTTGCCCGCACTGCTGGACGTTACGCGGAGCGGGTCATAGCCCACGAGACCACCTTACGCCTGCTCTCCTCCCTGCGCATCTGGTTCTACGGCAAGATAGAACCGCAAGCACCCGCCAGCCTGTATCGCTATCGCAGCGGAGATCTGCTTGGCCGTATCGTTACCGATATCGATACCCTTGATACCTTGTTTGTCCGCGTTTTGTCACCAACCATCGCCGCCGGCAGCGTTGCGGCAATCACCGGTTTCCTCTTGTGGTTGCTGGCCCCTGCCCTGGCAGCCGTTTTTCTGGTTTTTTTCGTAGGGGCCGGCCTGCTGATTCCATTGTTTGCCCAGCGCTTGGCCAGGAGGATTGGCACACGAATTCAGGAACAGATGGCCACGATCAGAATGAACCTGATTGAAGATATCCAGGGGACAGCTGATTTACTTGTGTACGGCGCCCACCACAGGCACCGTCAGTTACGACTGGAGGAAAACGATCGATTACTCAGGTTGCAGGAAGAAATGGCCCGGATCAACGGATTCTGCACTGCCATGATGACCCTGTTCAGCGGGTGCGCCGCTACCGCAGCGCTCTACGTTGCCATTCCAATGGTCCAGGCGGAGCGATTTGACGGCGCAATGCTGGCGCTGATCACCTTCGGCGTCCTGGCGGCCTTTGAAGCAGTGCTGCCATTGCCGCCAGCATATCAGATGCTGGGGAAAATCCACGCCGCGGCAGGCCGCATCCTGGAGGTAACCCGGGCACCGGTAACCGTTTCTTTCGTGACCACACCAGCAGCGATGCCGCCTGAATTCGACATTTGCTACCACACGGTTACCTTCACCTATCCCAAAACTACCGGTGGCCCGGCTCTCCGCCAAGTCACCTTCAGCCTAGCCCCGCATGCAATGGTGGCGCTGGTCGGACCTTCCGGTTGCGGCAAAACCACCTTGGCCCACCTCCTGACCCGTTTCTGGGATCCGGATCAGGGTCGGATCACCATTGGCGGCACGGACTTGCACCGGTTCACGGAGACACAGGTGCGGCAGCTGGTGACCCTGGTTTCACAAAAATCACATATTTTCAATGCCACATTGCGTGACAATCTCCTGATTGCTGACCCCGAGGCCGACGATAATGCGCTGTGGGCCGCCCTGGCCCGCGCTCAGCTCGCTGAT
>JAWOAO010000128.1:0-3377 GCA_046498485.1 Marinobacter sp.
CGCACTGCACCAGTGAAGTAACCTACCGCAACATCGCGGCCGATCAGTCCCACGCCATCTTTAATGGTCGGATTCATATCCATCAGGACGCCCAGAAATCCAGCGCCAACATGAACAACAATAACCTGTTGCTCAACAACGGCGCAGAGATCGACACCAAGCCAGAATTGGAAATCTACGCCGACGACGTAAAATGTGCCCACGGCGCCACCATCGGCCAGCTCGACCCAACCTCCGTGTTCTATCTGGTGTCCCGCGGCATTGGCCGCCGACAGGCCAACGTGTTGCTGACCATGGCGTTTATCAACGAACTGGTCAGCCAGATTCCGGTCGAAGCCGTCCGGGAAACAGCCCAGCTGAGGCTGAACGATTTCTTTGAGCAAACCTTCCAGGAGATCTGAAGGCATGAGCGACCTGTCCGTGGCAAGCAACACCCTGACCAAGGCGTTTGATGTAGAAGCCATCCGCCGCGACTTCCCGATCCTGGCGCAGCAGATCAACGGCAAGCCGCTGGTGTATCTGGATAACGGCGCCTCGGCCCAGAAGCCTGTCGCCGTGCTGGATGCCATGGACCGCTACTACCGGGAAATGCACTCCAACGTGCACCGGGGCGCGCACACCCTGGGCGACCGTGCCACCGCCGCTTTTGAAGGCGCGCGTGAGGTGGTTCGTGGCTTTCTGAACGCACCCAGCAGCAAAGAAGTCATCTGGACCCGTGGCACCACCGAAGCCATCAATCTGGTCGCCAACAGCCTGGCTCCGCGCCTGCAAGCCGGCGACGAGATTCTGGTCAGCCACATGGAGCATCACGCCAACATCGTGCCCTGGCAGATGCTGGCCGAGCGCACCGGCGCCAAAGTGGTGCCCATTCAGGTAACCCCTGAAGGCGAACTGGACCTGGACTCCTTCAACAGCCTGCTGAATGACCGCACTCGCATTCTGGCCCTCACCCACGTCTCCAACGTGCTCGGCACCGTTAACCCGATCGCACCGCTGATTGAACAAGTGAAAAAGCAGGGCGTTATCACCCTGATTGACGGCGCCCAGGCGGTGCCCCACTTCAAGCCAGACGTGCAGGCCCTGGGCTGTGACTTTTATGTGTTCTCGGCCCACAAACTGTTCGGCCCGACCGGCATCGGTGTACTCTATGGCCGCGCCGAGCTGCTGGAAGAGATGCCCCCCTGGCAGGGCGGCGGCGAGATGATCGAGCGGGTGTCTTTCGAGCGCACCACCTGGAATGTGCTGCCTTACAAATTCGAAGCCGGCACCCCGGCCATCGCGGAAGCGGTCGGCCTGGCCGCCGCCATCCGTTATCTGGACGAGCTGGACCGTAACGCCATGGAGTCCGCCGAAAACGCCCTGCTGGAACGTGCCAATGCCCTGGTGGCAACGGTACCCGGCATGGAGGTGCTCGGCACGGCCAAACACAAAGTACCGGTGATATCCTTCAAGATTGCCGGCCTGCATCCCAGTGACATCGGCACCCTGCTGGACCAGCAAGGCATCGCCATCCGCACCGGCCACCACTGCGCCATGCCACTGATGGATTTCTACGGGGTACCCGGTACAGCCAGGGCTTCGTTCGCGTTCTACAATACACTGGAGGAGGTCGAACAACTGTTCACCGGCCTCCAAAAAATCCAGCGCCTGTTTACCTGAGGAGGTGAAAACATGACCGCCGAAGTCTTCACCCCGAACGATGTCAACGTGACCATGACGCCAACCGCCGTCAAACACGTTCGCAAACAACTGGATAAAAGACCGGAAGCCAGGGGCATTCGCCTGGCCATCAGAAAAAGCGGCTGCTCCGGCTTCAAATATGAAACCCAGTGGGTAGAGCAAAGCGCATCCGACGACCGCATTTTTAACATCGACGGCGTGGATTTATACGTGAAGCAGGAACACCTGCCCCTGGTTAACGGTATTGAAATCGACTTTGTCACCGAGGGAGTCAACTCCCTGTTCCGCTTCCGCAACCCCAACGCCACGGCGGAATGCGGCTGTGGTGAGAGCTTTACAGTGACTTAAAGAATTGATTAGCCACGGAACCCACGGAAGAACACGGAAAAAGATGAAATGAATTTTTAGCCACGAAATCCACGAAAGAACACGAAAGTAGAAAACCAAAGATCTTTGTCTTTATGCAGTTAATCTTTTTTTCGTGTTCTTTCGTGGATTTCGTGGCCAATACGCTTTTATCTTTTGCTTTTTTCCGTGTCTTCAGTGGATTCCGTGGCAAAAAATAGCTTTAAAAAGAAGGCTTAATCAGAATGCAAGAACGGGAAGTTGTTCTAACTAAGCGGGAAGTAGAGGCGCGCCTGGTGCCCTCCGGCACGGAAATCATGATTCCGTCGGACACCTTTGTCACCATCACCCAGTCCCTGGGCGGCACCTTTACCGTCGCCGTTAACGGCAATCTGGCCCGCATTGAGGGTCAGAACGCCGACGCGCTGGGCAAACAGCCGCTGGAAAGCAGTTTCGAGACGCCCGAAGACGGCAGCGTCAACGAAAACCAGGTGTGGGAAGCACTGCGCAACTGCTACGATCCGGAAATCCCGGTGAACGTGGTGGAGCTGGGACTGATCTACAATTGCACCATCGAGAACGGCGCCGAGGGCGGCAACCACGTCCACATCACGATGACGCTGACGGCCGCGGGCTGTGGTATGGGCCCGGTGATTACCGAAGACGTCAAGTTCAAGGTGGAGCACGTACCCAACGTCGATAAGGTGACGGTAGAGCTCACCTTCGATCCGCCCTGGAACAACGACATGCTCACCGACGAAGCCAAACTGGAACTGGGAATGCTATGACTGCCAGCAAACAGCAATTTCTGGACAACCCGCTGGGCACCAAAACCACTCTGGAAGACGTTGTGGATGCCTTCGAGTTCCTGGATGACTGGGAAGATCGATACGCCTACATCATTGATCTGGGCAAGCAATTGCCAGCCTTTCCGGATGACGAGCGGATCGAAGAGAATTACGTGCACGGCTGCCAGAGCCAGGTGTGGCTGATTCATCACCACGATGAAGACAGCGGCAAACTGTTCCTGCTGATTGATTCCGACGCCATCATTGTCCGTGGCCTGGCCGCCATCATTCTGGTGGCCCTGAACGGCAAACCGCCCAGAGACCTGCTGGCGATCGACATCGACGAACTGTTCGAACAACTGATCTGTTCCGCCACATATCCCCCACCCGCGGCAATGGCCTGCGCGCGATGGTCGGCAAGATCCGCGATATTGCGGCGGCCGAAGCCGCCGCCTGAGCTCACCAGATGATGGCTATATCATCGCGCTGAATGTTGATCTGTCCGCCGGCCGTGGGCAATCGGCCGGTACTGAAATCCGGATGTACGTTGTCCAGGGTGATAGA
>JAWOAO010000166.1:0-4182 GCA_046498485.1 Marinobacter sp.
CAGGCGTATTCCAGATCCAGGGCCGCTTCAACCTGCGCCTCATCTTCCGGGTCAAAATACCACGCGGCCTGATGGTAGCGGTTGTCTGTCAGCAGCTGGAGACGATCACGGGTGATGTCCGCCAGCAGCGACTGCCAGCGAGCCAGTTTCGCACGTTGGGCGGCCATGAACTGATTCATGGCCTTATGGTCGATCAGGTCGTTAACGCCGCGGTGGCCAAAACCGCGCCCTTCCAGAATCGCCTTCAGATTATCGCGATGTTCCTTTTCCAAGGCGACAATGCCTTCTATATGGGAGTCCACGAAATCCGGCCTGGCCCCTTCCATGGCCTGTCGCAGATACCACTCGTCCACCACTCCCTGCATTTTTGGCAGAATGCTGTAAGCGTTGGTCTGATTAGCGGTACTGCGGATCTCTTCAACCTTTGATTTAATCTCAGCAGGAAGCGAAGCGTCATTGGGACCGGGTCTCGTTTCATCTTCAAGTTGTCGCAATGCTGCCAGTAATGCCGACTGAGTGCCTGAACGGTCGCTTTCCGGCATGGCGTCCAGGCTCTGTTGCATGGACGCCACCGCCGGGTGATCCGAATGGGCGATCATCGCATCCAGCCCCTGTTCGCCCAGCAAGGTCATGGATTCAATCAGTGTGCCAAGAACATAGTCTCGCTCGTTGTCTGCCTCATCGGTCCAGCTCTCGATCCAGCCCACCACGTCATCCTGATGCTGGGCCAGGTCCAGCATCACGCCCACATCATCTCTCAAAACAAGGCAGAGACACTGAGAGAGATCGTCAATAGCCTGCTGTTTGACCAGCTTGCCAAACCGGCTTTTGTGGTAATAGGGCTGGTTCTCCCAGTGATAGGGTTCACCTTCCTGTGGGTGTGCGCCTTCGGCGGGTTCCGTGCTGCCATCTTCGGCAAATTCGGCCACCCGCTCCCCGGCCTGGTCCGGGGTCAGCAGGTATTTACCGCCACTCAGCGGCGAAGCGCTGGCCAGGTCGATTCTCTGCAACAGCGCATCACATTCTTGTGGGTCGTCCAATACCTGTGCTTTCTTGCGAGCTGTCCACGCCAGCTCCGAGAAGCCGACGAACAGAGTATGAGATACAGGGTATTCGAGCTTGCCGTCATTATGGCCCGTCAGTTTGCCGCCTTCATGCAGGTACTCGTGGAGTTCTCCTGCATCGGCGTCCAGTACATAAAGGTAGCCATGCCTCAAAAGACGATAGCCAAGGGGCCGGGAGGCCAGCGAATAAGGATATCCAGAGTCGGTATCGGCAGGCGCAACTTCAACTCGGCCATACCGAATGGGCGCCAGGAACACGGTTTTCAGCAACGGACAGGAAGCGGGTTCATCAATAGGCGTGCCGGGTTGTTCCCAGCACAAAAGATCGTTGCTTGTTCGGTCGTCAGTGAGTCGTTGTATTCGTGCCATTGTTCATCCTTGATTCATCGGAATTGCCGGCTCAATGGTGGTATCAACGCCGGCTTGGCTTGGCAATGTTTCGAACAGGAACTGCATAGCCTCTCGCAGGCTGCTGCACCCATTGCCAAGAGCCTCATCCAGTGTTTTTCGGAGCGCCGGATAGGCCTCATGTAATTGCGGGCCGCCTAACCGATTGCGTATTGGATCATCAAGACAGCTCCAAATCTGCAGCGCATCTTTGCGTTGGTTAAAGGCTTCGAAAGCGCCCTTCAATTCCGGCGAAACGGTTATGCCTTTTATTGGATTTTTTGTTGTGCATGGCCGAATGGTCGGCGGCTCAATCGTGTGCCACTGTTCACTGATAACGTCTGGAACAATCAGCCGATCTACAAATCTCTCGGAAGAACCGGTTAAATCATTCCCGATAACCAACCGAGCCAGCGCCGGATGGGCAATACGCATCAACTCTTCACAACCTGGCGCCATTTCGACCTGCAGATGAGACCGCATCCACCGGGCAAAAGTCGTGCGGTCTGTCGCAGAAACCAGAAAATAGCCATGCTCTTGCCTGGCCCCTTGCTCCAGAAAGCCTTTCAACACAGGATCGTCGGGCCCACTCAACCACACCAACCAAGGGGACAGAGCCGAAACCGCCTGCCAGCGAGTTGTGGCGTATAAACACTCAGCACTGATGGAATGCTCGCCAGCCCATTGGTAAATCTGTTTGCCAAGCTCTGGAATAGCGACACCATCCAGAATAAGTGCGACAACGAAATGGTCAGGCCAAGGTAAGTGGTCAAAAGGAGATTGAGAAATTGGACAGCAACCCTCGTTCATGAACCCTGCTCCTCACACAGAGGGCATGTTGCGTTGCCCTTTCTGAGTGCCGCCGCCTGGGATTCGACATTGATCGGACGGGCATTTTCCCGCTGCCCCACCTTTTCAAACGCTACTTTCGAGGGCGCACTGGGTTGGTCGCCTTCAATAGTTTGCGGCATTCCCGGCACCAAAACACCCGGCCCCGAACCACTCCCCGGACTCCCCCCGGAATTAATCCTGACCCCCGGCCCGCTCAGCGTTACCCCGCTGGGGTCAAGTTTCAGGAAGCTGCCGCCGGCGGCCAGTGTGATTTCGACACCTGCGTCAATAACCACTTTAGAGCCGGCTTTGTGGTGCACTTCTGTGCCGGATTCGCTGAGCGTGGCACTGCCGGATTGCTGGTGAAAAGTTCCGCCAATGTTCTTACTGCTGTCGCCGCCAACGGACTGGCGCTTTTCGCCACCAACGGTGATGTGGTCGTTGCCTTTTACGTGGCTGAACCGGTCATTCCCAACGGTCAGGTGGCTGTTATTATTGATCACTTCGGTGCGGATGTTTTCCGTGAGCAGATTCAGGTCTTTTTGGGCATGGACATAAACCTGCTCCTTTTCCGCCTCATCTTCAAAGCGCAGCTCGTTACTGCCTTCGCCTTTGTGGGTCTGGGATTTCAGGGTGGTGCGGGTTTTGTGCTTTGGCAACTCATAAGGCGGCGTGTTGGTTGCGTGGTACGTGCGCCCGGTGATGATGGGCTGATCCGGATCGCCGTCGAGGAAGGAGACAATGACTTCGTTTCCGATTCTTGGTATCGCCATAAAACCGTACTGACCACCTGCCCAGCCCTGGCTGACTCGAAGCCAGGCGCTGCTGTGTTCATCATTTTTACTGCTTTCTACCTCATCTGGCCGCGGGCGCCGGTCCCACGGGAAGCGCACCTTTACCCGACCAAATTCATCACAGTGAATTTCCTCACCTTCCGGGCCGGTGACTATCGCAATCTGCGGGCCACCCATTCGCGGCCGATGTGCTGGTAAAGGTCGCCAGATTTTGTCAGCAGGAATAGCGCTGAACGCGTTGTAATAAGTAGTCGGCTCAGAGCCGCCCTCTTCTTCCATCGCCTGGGGCTGTTTGCCAGTGTGGGTGACGCCGGTGAGCAACCAGTCCCGGTTCAAATCGGGGCTGTCGTGGTCGGTTAAGCCCACTTTGGCGCCGCAGGTAAAGTCCGCTCGATTGCTTTCGCCGTTGGCAGTGCTGGCGTCGTTCCGGAGTGCGCCCAGGCGTGCCTCGGTAAATGGTTGGCCGCTGGCATCGGTTTTGAACCGGCCCGGGTAGTCGAAGTGTTGATAGTCTTGGCGCTGACTGGGGCTGGCCGCGCTTTGCTCGTGCAGTTGCGCGTAACCAGGGTTCTTGAAGGTGTAATCTTTCATGGCGACAGAGCCCACGCGCACTCGCTCTTCGTAGCGAAAGCGAAACACTGCGGGTTGCTTCGCGCTTCCGCCCGATGTGCCGTTGTATTCCGCGGCCTCAAGGCGGGGCGCATCGCCGTGGTGGTCGGCCATGATCAGGCCGGGCTGTTCGCTTTCGTCTACGCTGCCGTGCTGGTAGCGATAATGCCAGCCTTCTTCTGCGCCCAAGCGCTCAATAAAGGCCAGATCGCTTTCCCGGTGCTGTACGCAATATTCCCGCGTCTGTGGGGCGCGCTTAAAATCAAATATTGAACTCACAACGCCCCGCTCTTCCAGCAGCATGCGCACGATTGTATCTGTGGTTCGGGTTTGAAAGATGCGGCTGTTGTGCATCAACCCTAAACGCCATAGAGGCGGCTGAATAACAAGCTCATAGCGGGTGCGGCGATGACCACTATCGCCTCGGACAAACTCGTTCACCACACCGGTAAAGCGGCGAAGAGGCACCCCGTCTTGCCAGACCACCAGATTCACCG
>JAWOAO010000184.1:0-5283 GCA_046498485.1 Marinobacter sp.
CGTTCGGGTTCACCTCCGGCTCGGCCAGCATGGTCAGGGCCACCCGGCTGGGCAGATCTTCCGGGTAACCGACCGGAATCGACGGGTCCCACAGCACCATGGCGGTTTTGCTGACCGCGTTGTACGGGGTGTTGCACCCCGTCATCAGCATGACGATAGCCAGCAAGCTCCATTTGCAGTACTTCATGACAGGCTCTCTCTCTGTAATTGGCGCAAGTGTTGGTCGTAGGCCTGGTCAAACACCTCCTGAAAGAGACGCTCGAATCCCTGCTGACGACTGGACCTGAGTTCCTGGTAGTAGTGTTGGTACATGTTCCAGGCCCACAGGCCCTCGTCTTCATTGTCTTGCAGGCTCCGGCGGTAGCCGTGGAACCGACGCAACAGGGCCTCCGGCGAGAAGGCATAAAGAATGGCTTCCAGGGCCTCGCGAATACCTTCTTGCGTGGCCTGCTGGTGATGCTTCAGGCTTGCCAGGCTCTCCCGCACCGCCGCCGGGGCGGACAGATGCACCGGGCTGCGTTCGGCGGCAAACAGGGTCTCGATGGTGCCGGCGTAGTCTTCCCCCAGGCGCAGCGGGTTGTCTTCGATCGGTTGCAGCCGGGTGCGCAGCGCCCGGTGCCGGGAATCTTCGCCCTGATGCAACGCCAGCAGGCCTTCGACCGTGGCTTTCAGGGTCTGGCCGGCTTCTTCCAGAAACAGCTGCATGTCGTTGCTGTCGGCAAACTCGACCTCGGTGCCCAGGCCACGCATCAGCGGCGCACCACTGATGTGCTGCCGGCTGGCGTCCCGTACCGGGGCGTCGTCCCGGGGTTGGCGGTGGTGCTGCTGCCAGGGCGCCAGTGAATCCTCGCTGACCGCTGCGCCGGCCGGCGTGCTCAACCCTGCCAGCGGCTCACGCCCTTCCGGCATTGACAGGCGCGAGCTGGAACGCAACAAGTCGCCCTCAGCCATATCCACCAGCTGATGGTCCTGGCCGGCATCGTCATCCAGTTGCGAGTGGTCCACCGCCTCGCCAGTCAGCTCCACACGCATCCGGTAGCGGCCGATGGTCAGGGTATCACCGTGGTTCAGACGGGCTCGGCGGCCCCGACCCACGGGCTGGCTGCTGCTGTTGATGTAGGTTCTGCCGCTGCGGTCAATCAGGCAGAAGCCGCCGTCCAGATAACGCAGTTCGGCGTGACCGGCGACTGCGCCGGTGCGGTGCGGTGACAGCCGCCAGGTATCACTGGCGGCGGTGCCGATGGAACCCCCGGAGGTGTTGAAGCGATGCTCGATACTGGCGCCACCACCGGTTTCGGTCGGGTTGATGATGACCAGCTTGAGTGCTGTTGTCTGATGTCCCACGTGTTTGGCTCCTTGCCTTAACGTCGTATCTGAATTCGCACCGCCGGGCGCTCACGGGCCCGCTCCGGTGTGACAAATGAGTTCCAGCCCAGGCGCACGTCCTCACCCAGCTGCATGGGCCGGATGTCCCTGGGCCGCATCTGCAGTTCCAGGTCATAGGCCAGTGGCTCCCGGGTGGTGAATTCCACCAGTTTCACCAGGCGCTCGTGGTCACGGCCATTGGGCAGAAAGTCGGCAAATCGTTGCCGGCTCAGATTGCACAAGCGCAGAATAAACTTGCCGCTACGGTCCCGGATGCTGGCTCCCATCAGGGTGTCCTGACCGAGGCTGGCATTGGCCTGACCCAGACGGGTTTGCTGCTCTTTGGCAATGGCGACCTTGCGCAACACCCACTGCTCGATGCTGACGTCTTCCAGGTCGAAACAGTGCGCCACGATGCCGCTGACCACGTCTGGTGACCGGCTGCGCCCGGCCATCTGTCCGGCATAGGCCAGCATCCTGGACCAGTTGACCGGGGTGGCGTCGCGCAGGCGGCGGTCGCCCAGACCCACCAGGGCAAACACCCGCTCGGAAAAGCCGTCACTGGCCCCGGGCTGAAAGCGCACGTAATACCGGTACTTGCGCCAGGCCCGGTGAAACAGGGTCACCAGCCGGTGATTGAAAAAGTCCAGAAAGTGCCGGCGCACGCCCAGGTTCTGGCCCGCTTCCCAGGCCAGATCTTCCAGGTAGTATCCCGGCAACGGCGACTGGGAGCCGTGCAAACCCAGAAAACTCACTTCCATCTGGTAAGGCGCGTGCTCGTGCTCCGGCGATAACGCCGACACCACGTCACTACCCGGAAAACCGAGCCCGGCCGAGGCGGTAAAACGGATGCGCTCCTGCCGGGGCTCACCGCTACCCGGGCGCTCCAGATCGTCGCCATGGTGCCGATGAATCAGATCCACCAGCTGGAAAAAACTGTAGCGCCTGGCATCGCCCAGAACGGGTTCCAGTCCGGCTACATCAGCGGCTGCTGACCTTGCTGTAACGTCCATGTGTAGCGTTCCTGATTCCCTGTGTTCACCACTTCCAGCTGGTGAAACGCATTAATACTGGCGTAGAGCGCAAAAAACCGGCTCAGCACGGTGCCAAACAGGTACAGATCGCCCTCACTGCCGAAATTCTGCTGGTCCAGCTTCAGCACCGACCGAATGCCCCGCACCGGCAAGCCCCGGACCATCCGGTCCACCGGCTGGGTGCTGATATCGCTGATGCCGGCGAGGCGTTTCTGCGACACCCGTTCCGCCTGGCGGTCCACCAGGGCCCGGAAGTCGTACACCCGCAACACCGTGCGCAGGGCATCCACATCGAGCATCGACAGGTAGTTCAGCGACAGATTGGAAATCAGCGTCCACAGCAGACTGCCGTCCAGAGTCGGCCGCAGCGTGGCGGTCGGCCGGGTGATGTTGCTGAACGAGGCAAAGGCCGGGGTGGTTTCCGTGGCCAGGCAAATCTCACCGACCGCCAGCTGCTGCGGCAATTGCCGGTTGGTGCAGGTGAGGGTCAATGACACGGCTTCTTGCCGGCTCATGCATTCGGACTCATCCCCGCGCACAAAGGCAATGTAATGATCAAAGCCATCACCGCGCACACTGTCCCGGGTACGCACCCGGTAATACAGGGCGGCGCGGCCACGATCCCGCTCCACCTCGTGCTGAAAACTCTCGAAGGCGGTGTACAGTCGCGGCTCACCCCGGCCGGACCGGCCCTCGAGCCAGCCTTCCACCTGCTCGAGGCTGAACACTTCAAAGTGCTCCGGGCAGCGGC
The DNA here is from genome assembly GCA_046498485.1 of Marinobacter sp. Lineage (GTDB taxonomy): Bacteria > Pseudomonadota > Gammaproteobacteria > Pseudomonadales > Oleiphilaceae > Marinobacter. Next base: position 3,151 of record JAWOAO010000184.1, read on the forward strand.
TGGACGGTGCAATCCGGTATTCGGTCTGCCGGCCGTTCAGATCCACCGGTTCGCCTTCGTGGCTGAACAGGTTCACCGCCGGCGTGCAGTACAGCTGCAGAGAGTCCCGGGTCACCCGGGCGTCCGGCGGCAGAATCCGGCTGAAGTGGAAGCGCAAGCTGACTTCATCGGCCTGCACCGCCGGCAACCGGGCGTTCAGGCCCGCGATGTCGATAAACCGGAAGGCCTCCGGGAAGCTCAGATATTCCTGAATGATCCGGTAACCGGCGTAGGCGTTCTTCGGATACGGCAGAATAGCTTCGTCGGCGGCAAATCCCACCGGCTGCAGCAGCGACGACGGCAGGTTATAAACGTTGCCGCCAATCACCAGCTCCATGCGGCTGAGGTAATGATTCAGCCACAGGTACAGGGTTTCCGCCGTGTGATTGTCACCACCCAGGTAAAAACGCAGGCGGTCCAGGCCCAGACTGTTCAGGGGCTGATCGGTGTGCAGCGCCAGATCCACGGTGACCGAAGACACTTCGCGGGAATGCTCGGCGTGCGCCGCCGCCACACTGATCGGAAACATATCCACCGCCCGGCAGGTGCGGAACCGGCACTGGGTTTGCCGGCTCGGCTCGCCCAGGGGCCGGCTTTTGATTTCGGTATGGCGCTCGACGGTCTGCCGCTCACTGATGGCGTGCAGTTGCGGGTCAAAGCGCATGATGGTGCAACTGGGCACGGGCCGCAGGTAGTTAGGCCAGAGCATGTTCAGCAACGAATGCGTCAGCTCCGGAAATTCGTCTTCGACTTTTTCCCGCAGTTTTCCGGTCAGAAAGGCAAAGCCTTCCAACAGCCGTTCAACGTCCGGGTCGGTGCCTTGCTCGGATAAAAAGCGAGTCAGCTGCGGGTGTGCCTCGGCAAATTCCCTGCCCTGCAACCGCAAAAAGCTCAACTCATCCCTGTAGAACCGATTTAACTTCATGTTTACTGCACCTTGTCTGTTTCCTGCCTGGCTCCGAGCCAGGGTGTGGGTAGTCCTTCCAAAAGACGCTTCAAGCCCGTCCGTGGGACGCTTGGGCTCCGCCATCCCTGGCTCCGCACACTTTTGGAAGGACTACCCACACCCTGACTCTCATACTTGCCTTCAAAAACATCCGGGCCGCAAGCACCCAGGTTTGCCGGAGGGGGCGGCGATACTTTTCTGGCGGGAAAAAAGATGTCTGAGCGAAGCGAGTTGTTTTTTCCCAGAAGAAAAGTGTCCCCGCCCCCTCCAGCCACCAAGCTCTAGAGAACCCGGCAATACCGCTTGTCATCCAAAACCAGGTCAATGGTCGTCCGGTCATCGCTTCCCGCGACACTCAGAAACACAGTGACCTGAAACTTCAACTGCAGCGGGTCCGGCCCCGGCGGCAACGCCAGCACCTCGACCCGCTTGACCCGCGGCTCAAACTTCTCGATACACTGACGGATCGACCCGCGGATCTGGATGCTCAGGTCATGAGTGCCCAGGGTGGCGTCGTTGAAATCCAGCAAGCCCAGGTCCGGCACACTCGCGCTGTTGCCCGGGTGGGCATTGAGCAGTCGAACCAGATGGCGTTTGATGGACTCCACCACATGGGAGATTTCGCCCATGCTCTGCCCTGCCGGGGCGGCGGCCTGTTCCAGTCTTTCGAACAGGCTGCCGGTATTGCCAACGCCGCCAGCGCTGGTGTCGCCGAACACGGATTAATCCTTGTCCAGGCGGCCAACCAGTGACAGCTCGAAATTGGCACCCATGTACTTGAAGTGTGGGCGCACGGCCAGGGAGACCTGATACCAGCCCGGATCGCCTTCGACATCGGACACCACCACTTTGGCGGCGCGCAGCGGGCGCCGGCTGCGGACTTCGGCCGGCGGGTTTTCCTGGTCGGCCACGTACTGGCGAATCCAGGTGTTCAGTTCCCGCTCCAGATCCTGACGTTCTTTCCAGGAACCGATCTGCTCACGCTGCAGCACCTTGATGTAGTGAGCCAGCCGGTTCACGATCATCATGTATGGCAACTGGGTACCCAACTTGTAGTTGGTTTCCGCTTGTTTGCCTTCCTTGGTGTTCGGGAACTGCTTGGGCTTCTGCACCGAGTTGGCGGAGAAGAAGGCGGCGTTGTCGCTACC